>JBEVMZ010000013.1:0-13904 GCA_040508335.1 Sphingobium sp. | reverse complement strand
AGGAAACCATGCGGCACACCCAGAGGCCCATGCCCCTGCCCCAGACCCGGCGCAAGTTTCAGCCCCGCGCGCACATAGGCGCGCGCGCGCTCGATCGCGGGAACCAGCGGCATGGCGTCGCCCAATCCACAGGCGATCGCACTGGCGAGCGTGCAGCCCGTACCATGGCTATGCACCGTATCGATCCGTGCACTGCTCCACGCCTTGACGATACCATCCGGCCCGAGCAGCCGGTCGGTCAGCATCGGCCCCTCGCCATGTCCGCCCTTGGCCAGCACATGCGTGCCGAACCGCGCCGCCAGACCGTCCCCGCCCAGGGCTTCGAGTTCAGGAATATTGGGCGTTACCAGCGTCGCCAGCGTCATCAGCCGTTCAAACGCCGCAATGGTGTCGGCGTCTGCCAGCACCGACCCGCTGGTCGCGATCATTACCGGATCGAAGACGGTGGGCGTGTCGCTCAGGCCCTCCAGCATCCCGACGACCGCATGCGCCGTATCCGCGCTGCCGATCATGCCGATCTTGACCGCATCGACGCCGATATCGCTGATGCAGCTTTGCATCTGCGCCAGCACAATATCGGCCGGCACCGCATGCACGGCCTGTACCCCCAACGTATTCTGCGCGGTGATCGCGGTGATCGCGGTCATGGCATGGCCGCCCAGCATGGTGACGGCCTTGACGTCCGCCTGAATGCCGGCGCCGCCGCCGCTGTCCGAACCGGCAATGATCAGGATGCGCGGCACGCTCATGCCCGATAATGTCGCGCCGTCGAAGCCGGATGCGCGGCCAGCACTCGACCGCTGCGGGTCGGCCTGTCCATCAGTTCGCCGCCACAATTAGCGCAGCGATCGTCCAGCGACTCCGCACAGGTCGCGCAGAACGTGCATTCGAGCGAACAGACGAACGCGCCCGGTGCGCTGGCGGGCAGGTCGACGCCGCACCGCTCGCAATCGGGCCGCATGTCGAGCATCAGGCGGCGGCCTTTTCCACCGCCGCGCAGATGCGATCGACGACGTCGCGCACCTGCTCCTCGCGGTCGCCCTCCGCCATGACGCGGATCACCGGCTCGGTCCCCGACGGACGGATGACGAGGCGGCCGCAGCCATCCAGCTCCTTCTCCGTCTGCGCGATCACCTTCTGCACATCGTGATGGTCGAGCGGCTTGCCGCCGGCAAAACGTACATTCTTAAGCAATTGCGGCACCGGATCGAACTGGTGCAGCACTTCGCTGGCGGGCTTGCCCGACCGCACGAGCGCCGCCAGGACCTGAAGCGCCGCTATCATGCCGTCGCCGGTCGTCGCATAGTCGGACAGGATCATGTGGCCCGATTGCTCGCCGCCGACATTGAACCCGCCCTGCCGCATCCGCTCAAGCACATAGCGGTCGCCGACCTTGGTGCGTTCCAGCGCGATACCCTCGCGCCCCAGATGGCGCTCAAGACCAAGGTTCGACATGACCGTCGCCACAAGCCCGCCGCCACGCAGCCGTCCTTCCCGCGCAAAGTTGAGCGCGATCAGCCCCATGATCTGGTCGCCGTCGACGATCTTCCCTTTCTCATCGACGACGATCAGCCGGTCAGCGTCGCCATCGAGCGCGATGCCGATATCCGCCCCCGCCGACAGCACCGTTTCCTGAAGCAGGAGCGGCGCGGTCGAGCCGCAGCCTTCGTTGATGTTGGTGCCGTTCGGGCCAACGCCGACGGCGACCACGGTCGCGCCCAGTTCCCAGAGCGTCGAGGGCGCTACCTGATAGGCGGCGCCATTGGCGCAATCGACAACGATGCGCAGCCCATCAAGCCGCAGGTCCGCCGGAAAGCTCGCCTTGAGCGCATGGATATAGCGTCCGCGCGCATCCTCGACCCGCCTTGCTCGGCCGATATCCTTGGACGCTGCCAACGGGACATTCTGCCCGATCAGCGCCTCGATCTTGAGCTCGTCGGCGTCGGACAATTTATAGCCGTCCGGCCCGAACAATTTGATGCCATTATCGAAATAGGGATTGTGGCTGGCGGAGATCATGACACCCAGGTCCGCGCGCATCGAATGGGCAAGCAGAGCGACGGCGGGCGTCGGGATCGGCCCGAACTGGACCACGTCCATGCCGACCGAGGTAAAGCCTGCGACCAGCGCGTTCTCCACCATATAGCCCGACAGGCGCGTATCTTTGCCGATGACTACACGGTGGCGATGCCCCCCGCGCATGAAATGCGTGCCGGCGGCCATGCCGACCTTCATCGCCAGTTCCGCTGTCATGGGGGACTGGTTCGTCCGCCCGCGAATGCCGTCGGTGCCGAAATATTGTCTGCTCATGCCGCCCCCTATGCGCCGGAAGCCCCGCCGCCATCAAGCTTAGAAGCAGGACGATCAAGGCAATCCGCCAGCGCACGCCATTTAAGTGAAAGCACTGCGGCAGTCCAGCATCGACAACCCCGCCATCCCGCTGCATGTCCCGCATATGGCGATGGAAAATCTTAATGGGGCGATCGACGCGCTTTCGGGCGCGGTGTTCTGGAAAGTGCCGGTTCTGGGCGCGCAGATTGAACTGATCGTCCTTTATCTCGCTGTGCCGATGCTGTTCTTCACGATCTGGCTCGGTTTCCCCAATCTTCGGCTTGTCGGCCGCGCGATCCGCATCCTGCGGACTCAGCCGAAGGACGACGAAGCGAAGGGTGACGTCAGCCAGTGGGCGGCGCTGAGCACCGCCTTGTCCGGCACAATCGGCCTCGGCAACATCGCCGGGGTCGCCGTAGCGCTGACCATGGGCGGGCCGGGCGCGATCTTGTGGATGTTCGTCATCGGCTGGTTCGCGATGACGGTGAAGATGGCCGAAGTCACGCTGGGCCTCAAATATCGGATCTTCGACGCTGATGGCCATGTCCATGGCGGGCCGATGTATGTGCTCAAAGCCGTCGGCGCGGCGCGCGGCTGGCCCCGGCTCGGCCTGGCGGTCGGCGGAGCCTATGCCTTTTTCGCTCTGTTCGGCGCCATTCCGATGGTGCAGGTCAATCAGAGCTTCGCGCAAGTGCGTCAGGTGACGGGATTTGCCGACGCATGGGCCTATGGCACCGCCCTCGCCGCCGCCGTCGCGCTGGTGACGCTGGGCGGCGCTGCTTGGCTGGGCGAGGTCGCCAAGCGGCTGACCCCGCTCAAGGTCGCGGTCTATCTGCTGGGCGTCATGGCCATTCTGGTCCTCCATGCGGGAGAATTGGGACAGGCGTTGATGACGATCTGGCGGGGCGCGTGGGACGGCAGCGCGGCGACGGGTGGCGCTGTCGGCGCCTTCGTCGCGGGCATGCGCCGCGCGGTGTTTGCCAGCGAAGCCGGCGTCGGATCGGCGGTGATGGCACACAGCCTCGCCCGCGCGCGGCATCCGGTGTCGGAGGGGCTGGTCGCCCTGCTCGAACCGATGCTCGGCACGATGGTCGTCTGCGGTCTCGGCGGCCTCGCCCTTGTGGCGGCGGGGACGTGGGATGACGGGCTGGAGGGTATCGCCATCACTTCGGCCGCCTTCGCGCAGGTTGCGGACTGGTTCCCCTGGCTGCTGGCCGTCGTCGTCCTGCTCTTTGCCTATTCAACGCTGGTCGCCTGGGGCTTTTATGGCCTGCAAGCCTGGGGCTATCTGTTCGGCCATGGCACGAAGGCGCAATGGACTTATAAAATCCTTTATGTGCTCGCTTTGCCCCCGGCGGCGGCGATTGATCTTGGCCGCGTCGTAGGGATCGTCGATTCGAGCTTTTTCCTGATGGCGATCCCGAACATCCTTGCTCTGTATCTGTGCGCGGGGGAATTGCGGCGGGACGTGCGCACCTATCTGCGCGGGGAAGACAATAGTGCTGGCGACCGATCCGTGTCGCCTAAATAAACGAAAGGCCCCGCCCTTGCCGGGCGAGGCCTTCGCTTGGATTATGTCGTATGATCAGATCTTGTCGCCGAGCGCGCCCTTGACCGATCCCTTGACATCCTGGGCAGTGCCCTTGGCCTTCTGCGCCTTGCCTTCGGCGGACAGTTCAGCGTCGTTGGTGTGCTGGCCGACCGCATCTTTGACGGCACCGGCCGCTTTGTTGCCGGCAGCTTTCAGCTTGTCAGTCACTTCGCCCATGTCGTTCACTCCTGCATGGTGGATACGACTTACCAACGATCAGCTTCCGGCCGGGTTGCTTCTGGTTCGGACGCGTAACGAACAAAAAAAGGGGCCGGATGACCGACCCCTTCTTTCGTAGCCTTGAAAGCGACTTAGCGCTTCGAGAACTGGAAGCTGCGGCGTGCCTTCGCCTTGCCGTACTTCTTACGCTCGACGACGCGGCTGTCGCGGGTCAGGAAGCCTTCGGCCTTGACCGCGCTGCGCAGCGCCGGCTCATATTTGGTGAGCGCCTGCGCGATGCCATGCTTGACCGCGCCGGCCTGACCCGAAAGCCCGCCGCCCTTGACCGTGGCGATGACGTCATACTGGCCGTTGCGCTCGGTGACGCCGAAGGGCTGGTTGATGACGAGACGCAGCGTCGGACGCGCGAAGTAGATTTCTTGATCGCGGCCGTTGACCGTGATCTTGCCGGTGCCGGGCTTTACCCAGACACGGGCGACGGCATCCTTGCGGCGGCCGGTCGCATAAGCGCGGCCTAGGCTGTCGATTTCCTGCTGGCGCAGCGGCGCGGAAGGCTGGACGGGCGCGATCGGCGCGTCGCTCGCGACGTCGGACTGATCGGCGTTCTGGGCTTCGGCGGCAGGGGCTTGAGCCGCCTGCGCATTGGCGGCCAGCGCGGCGAGGTCGGACAGGGACTGGCGGTTATCGGACATTATGCACCCCCCTTGTTCTTGCGGTTGCGCGACGCGAAGTCGAGCACTTCGGGGTTCTGGGCCTCATGCACATGCTCGGCGCCCGCAAAAACGCGTAGGTTGCGCATCTGCTGGCGGCCAAGCGGACCGCGCGGGATCATGCGCTCGATCGCCTTTTCAAGCACGCGCTCGGGGAAGCGGCCTTCCAGAATCTTCTGGGGCGTCGTTTCCTTGATGCCGCCGGCATAGCCGGTGTGCTTGTAATAGACTTTGTCGGTCAGCTTGCGGCCGGTGAACTTCACCTTACCCGCGTTAATGATGATGACATTGTCGCCGCAATCGACATGCGGGGTGAAGCTCGTCTTGTGCTTGCCGCGCAGGATATTCGCCACGGTCGAGGCGAGACGGCCAACGACCAGTCCTTCCGCGTCGATCAGCACCCATTTCTTTTCGACCGTCGCCGGGGTCGCCGGCTTGGTCGTCTTCATCAGCGCCTTCATGGTGCCAATTCTCCGTTTTGAAAAAGTCCCGCACGCCGCAAATGACCGGCGGAAGATGCGCGCTGATGACGGCTGGAGGGCATTTAGTCAAGCCTTTGCGCGGCTTTGCTGACGGGTAAAATAATACCTTTGGCTATTGGACCGGCCTGAGCGTCCGCGTTTCGGTCAGGCTACGGCCCTGAAATGCCAGCGTGCGCGCCTGCTCCAGCACCAGTCCGCTCACCTGACCTACCCGATAATCGATGCGCACCGTCGCGCCCTCGCCCGCCAACTGCTCCTTTATCGAAAGCATATCGCCTTCGCGCGCGGCCAGCACGACACGACCTTCGACCGGCACGGGCGGGCCGAGCGGACTGCCCGCCATGCTCCTGAGGCCCCGCCCCTGCCCGCCCAGGACAAGGCCGTTGGCGAACACGAACAGCGGCCGCACCTCCCCCGACAAAAGCGCAAACTGTCCCTCGGCCGAAAGTCCGGACAACAGCGCAAGGATATTGGTCGCGGCGCGATGACGCGGGCTGTCTTTCGGGAACGCCGCCTGCATCTGGCGCAGCCCCTCCGTCATCCGCGCCTGGATGGTAGCGGCATCCTCAAGACCCTTCACCTCGCCATCGGCGCCCAGCAAGAAACGATGCTCGATGCCGACCAGCGGCAGAAGCGCGGCACGAAACGGCTCGGCCGCGGCAGGAGGCGCATTGCTCTCGACATGTTGCAAAGTGACAACGAGGCTATAGCCGTCCGCCACCTTGTCGAAGCGCAGCAGCCTTTCGCTGACGAACCGGCTTTCGCTACCTTCGATTACGCGCGTCTGCTCGATATGATGAAGAAAGGGCGACCCGAGCGGTGGGGCGAAACCGATCGTCACCGCCGCCCCATCCGTTTCCGCCGCTGCGGGCGCGACGATCGCCAGCGGCAAAAGGCAGAGCGCCGCTGCGCGCGCCCAGGCGGGGTCGATCATCGCCTATCCCCGGCCGTAACCGCCCGCCGCACCATTGCCGAGAGCATGCGCGCCCCATGCCGCCGATATGACCAGCAGCGCGCCGACCGCCTGATGCAGCACCGCCAGCCACAGGGCGACGCCGCTCATCACCGTGGAGATGCCAAGGATGATCTGTGTACCGAGCGCCGCGTTGATCGCGATCGAGGCGCCGCGCACACCGGCTCTTTTTGCGCCACGCCCCAGCACGATCAGCGCGATCGCGGTGATCCACGCCCACCAGCGATGGATGAAGTGGACGAGATAGGGGTCGCCCGACAGCGTGGCCCACAGCGAACCGCCCCATTCGACCCCTTCGGGCACCAGATGGCCGTTCATCAGCGGCCAGTCGCTCGCCACATAGCCAGCGTCCAATCCGGCGGTGAATGCGCCGAACAGCAGTTGCACCAGCAGGACAAGCAACGCACCGACTGCCAGCGGTGTAAGCCGCGCTGGCCGCGCCGCCGGGTTTCGCGCGAGGGCCCGCAAGTCGAGCGCGGTCCAGACCAGTCCGCCGATGATGATCAGCGCGGCGACCAGATGGACGGCGAGCCGATAATGGCTGACGTCCGTCCGGTCTGCGAGGCCCGACGTCACCATCCACCAGCCGATCGCGCCCTGAAACCCTCCGAGCGCCAACAGCGCGACGAGGCGCCAGCCATAGCCCGCCGGAATCGCCCGCTTCCACGCATACCAGGCGAGCGGAATGGCGAAGGCCAGCCCGATGACCCGCCCAATCAGACGATGCAGCCATTCCCAGAAGAAGATGAACTGGAAATCGGCCAGGCTCATGCCGTGATTGATCTCCCGATATTCGGGTGTCTGCTGATAGAGGCGAAAAGCCTCCATCCATTGATGATCAGTCAGGGGCGGGATCGCGCCCGTCACCGGCTTCCACTGCGTGATCGAAAGCCCCGATTCGGTAAGCCGCGTGATGCCGCCCACCACCACCATGGCAAAGACGAGCGCGGCGACAGCGAACAGCCAGCGGGCGATGGCAGCGGGACGGGTCTTGGACAAAGCGTTCATGGCGCGCAAGCCATGCGCGTTCGCAATGCCGCTGGCAAGCATCCGCGCCGGGACAAAATGTCCATGCCGCTGCGGCAGGGATCGAAATGCGGGCACGGGCGTCTGTCGTCCTATACGACTGTAGCGGAGAGTGCATGACTGTCGAAACCGCCAGCGCCGCCGCGATGACTGCCGCGCACGGGCCGATGGGCGCTCTGACCGCGCGGATAGACGCCTCTTCTCCGCTGGGTCCGATCGACGGCTGGTCGCCGACCCTCGTGTCGACCGTCAGGATGCTCCTTTCTTCGCGCGCGGAGATAGTGTTGTTCTGGGGTCCGGATTTTTGTGCGCTCTATAATGAGCAATATGCCCCGACGATCGGCGACAAGCACCCGCACGCGCTGGGCCGTCCGGCGCGCGAAGGGTGGGCGGAACTGTGGGACGATCTCGGACCGCTGCTACGCAACGTTTATGAGACGGGCGAAACCTTCCACGCCAAGGATCGGCCCTTTTATATAGAAAGACATGGTGGCCAGGGCGAAGAGGTGTTTTTCGACATTTCCTATTCACCGATGTTCGAAGCCGATGGTTCGGTCGGCGGCGTGCTATGTATCGTCAGCGAGACGACGGCCAAAGTGCTGGCGGAACGGATGATGCGCACCGATCGCAACAGGCTGTGGGCGCTGGCGCGCGATCCGTTTCTGATCGCCGACAAGACCGGCCTGTGGCTCGAAGCAAGCCCGGCCTGGAGTGATATATTGGGCTGGTCTCAGGCCGAGCTGGTCGGCCGCACCTCCGAATGGATGACGCATCCCGACGATCTGGCCGCGACATCGCACGAGATCGGCCGACTGGACGGCGGCGAGACGACCACGCGCTTTGAAAACCGTTTCCGTATGCGCAACGGAGAGTATCGCCGGTTCAGTTGGACCGCGGTGCCCGAGGGCGAACTTCTCTATTGCGTCGCACGCGACGTCACCGAACAGCGCGAAAATGCCCAGGCTCTGGCGCAGGCCGAGGCGGCGCTGCATCATGCGCAAAAGATGGAGACGCTGGGCCAGTTGACCGGCGGCGTAGCGCATGACTTCAACAATCTCCTCCAGATCGTGACCGGCAATCTCGACCTGCTGATGCGCACGCTGCCGGACGATCCGCCCAGACTGCGGCGGGCAGCGGACAATGCCATGGCGGGCGCGTTGCGCGCCGCGACACTGACGCAGCGGCTGCTCGCCTTTTCGCGGCGCCAGCCGCTCGTGCCCGAACGGATCGATCCCGTCCGGCTGGTGACGGAAATGTCCGACCTGCTACATCGCACGCTTGGGGAAATGATCAAGGTGGAAGCAGCGCCTGCGCAACCGGACTCGCCTACCTGGCCGGTGGAGGTGGACGCTAACCAGCTTGAAACCGCCCTTCTCAATCTGGCGGTCAATGCGCGCGATGCCATGCCGGTCGGGGGCAAGCTGACGATCGAAATCCAGAACGCCGCGCTGGACGCACATTATGCCGCGCGCGAACCGGACGCGAAGCCGGGCGACTATGTCGTCATCAGCGTGTCGGACACCGGCATGGGCATGGACGAGGCGACACGCGAACATGCGATCGAGCCCTTTTTCACGACCAAGGAAGTCGGACGCGGCACTGGCCTTGGCCTTTCCATGGTATATGGCTTCATCAAACAGTCGGGCGGCCACTTACGCATCTATTCCGAACCCGGGCAGGGCACGACCATCGCCATCTACCTGCCGCGCAGCCACGGCGCCGTCAGCGCGCCTGACGTTGCGCCCGCCCCGCAAACGCCGCCCGCCGGCCAGGGCGAAACCATCCTTCTGTGCGAAGATGACGAACAGGTGCGCGCCTATTCCAGCGAAGCCCTTCGCGATCTTGGCTATCACGTCATCGAAGCCGGTAGCGCGCATGATGCGCTGACCCAGCTCGAAGATGCAGAGCGGCCGGTCGATCTGCTTTTCACCGATGTCATACTCCCCGGCGGCATGACCGGCGCCGATCTTGCGCGAAAGGCGCATGAGCGGCAGCCGGAACTGCGCATCCTCTTCACCACCGGCTATGCCCGCAACGCCATCGTCCACCATGGCCGTCTGGACCCAGGGGTCGAGCTGCTGACCAAGCCGTTCACCTATGCCGACCTTGCCCGCCGTATCCGCGCCATGCTCGACACGGGTGGGCCGCGCGGCTGACGTCGGCATCGCGGCACGGGCGCGATGGGTGATGGACAGGCTTCGACCGGCGTGGCAGGGCGACGGCGGCGGAAGCCGGACCCACCGGCTGCCGCCCGGACGCACGGCGAAACCCTGCCATCCTCTTGTCATGGATGCCGCATAGAAAGCCGCGTTCGATAGGGAGCATAGGATTTTAATGAACGCGACGCTCGCAATGGAGGCTGGCGCCGGTCGTCCCGATCTCGATCGGGGCCTCGGCTGGGCAGGGTCCGTCGGCTTTGCCGCCGCCATCATCAGCACCCTGCTCTACGTCGCCTACAGCATCTATGCCGATGCCAGCGTCGCCGGCGTGGAGATCGCCACCTACCTCCCCTTCGCCCTGCTCTTCCTTGCGCTGCTCATCGCGCTCGGCTTCGAATTCGTGAACGGCTTCCACGATACGGCGAACGCCGTGGCGACGGTCATCTACACCAATGCGATGCCGGCCCATGTCGCGGTCGTCTGGTCGGGATTCTTCAACTTCCTCGGCGTGCTTCTTTCCACCGGCGCGGTCGCCTTTGGCATCGTCTCGCTGCTGCCGGTCGAACTGATCCTCGAAGTGGGGTCGAACGCCGGATTCGCGATGGTGTTCGCGTTACTGATCGCCGCTATCATCTGGAACCTCGCCACCTGGTTCCTGGGCATTCCCTCCTCCAGTTCGCACACCCTCATCGGCTCGATCATCGGCGTCGGCGTCGCCAATGCGATGATGCACGGCAAGAGCGGGACGGCGGGGGTCGATTGGAGCAAGGCGGGCGATATCGGCCAGGCCCTGCTGATCTCGCCGCTCATCGGCTTCGGGGTAGCTGCGCTGCTGCTGCTCACGATGAAGATATTGGTGCGCAAGCCCGCGCTTTATCAGCAACCCAAGGCGGGCGTGCCTCCGCCTTTCTGGATTCGCGCGCTCCTGATCTTCACCTGCACCGGGGTCAGCTTCGCGCACGGCTCCAATGACGGGCAGAAGGGCATGGGCCTCATCATGCTGATCCTGATCGGCACGGTGCCGACGGCCTATGCGCTCAACCGCGCCGTGCCCGAACATTATATGGCGGAGTTCCGCGTCAACTCCGCCGCTGCCACCGCCGCGCTGGGCAACCCGCCCGTCACTGGCACGCCCGAACAGGCGCGTGGTGCCATCACCCGTTACATCAGCGAAAAACGCTATGCCGACGATACCAAGCCCGCGCTCGCCACGCTGATCGCTGATGTGGACCAGCAGGTCGCTGCATATGGCTCACTCGCCAAGGTGCCCGCCGCCGCCGTCAGCAATATCCGCAATGACATGTATCTCGCGTCCGAAGCGATCAAGCGCCTCGGCAAGGACAAGGCGGCCGGCATCGATGGGCCGCAAGCCGAAGCGCTCGCCCTTTACAAGACGTCGCTCGACGCGGGTACGCGCTTCATTCCGACCTGGGTAAAGATCGCGGTCGCTTTCGCGCTCGGCCTCGGCACCATGGTCGGATGGAAACGGATCGTCGTCACCGTTGGCGAAAAGATCGGCAAGTCGCACCTCACCTATGCGCAGGGTGCGTCGGCGGAACTGGTGGCGATGGGCACGATCTTCGGCGCCGATCATCTCGGCCTGCCGGTATCGACGACGCACGTCCTTTCCTCGGGCGTGGCCGGCACGATGGCCGCGAACCGTTCTGGGCTCCAGGTGAGCACGGTGCGCAATCTGCTGATGGCCTGGGTGCTGACATTGCCCGCTTCGATCGCGCTGTCGGGGTTGCTCTACCTGTTCTTTGCGCAAATCTTCTGAGCCGGTTCGCTCAACGCCGCCGATAGAGGGTGACGAACGCGACCGGCAGGCCGACGACGAAACCGACGAACAGCGCATAGACAAGAAAGAAGGTCATCGCGAAGATAGCCATGCCGACAGTGTCGCCCTGCCTGTCGCCGCTGGTCGCCAACGTCAGGCCGACGATCACGGCAAAGACGACCGTGGCGGCCACCGGAAAGGCGCCGAGCGCCAGTAGCAACTGACGTCCTTTCCCCATCGTCGGCCGCCGCGCGACGATCCGACGCGCTGCGCCCCAGCTGAGCAACGCCGCGATGACAGCGACGATAGCAAAGAAACCGACGCCTTCAGCCACAGGGGCGCGCCGGCAACGTCTTCATCGCGCCCGCCAGCGATGCGACATGGGTGCGGCCATCGGCATAGCGCAGCGTGACGATGTCATGCGTGCGCAAATCATTCCACAATCGGTTGAAATGAGACGCACGGCCGATATCGGTGATCTCGACCGCACCCATCCTGTCGGTCTGAAAGCCATGGTCGCGTGACCCGGCCCGGTTGGAAACCGTCAATCGCAGGATGCTGTCGGGTGGGGGCGCCGCCCCTTTGATCTGCGCCATGATGCTGACGCCGCGATCCTTGCAGGACAGCGCGAGGGCGCCGCCGGCCGGGCTATCCCACTGCCCGGTCAGATATTCGCCGATGCCGTTCTGAAAGCTGTAATGCCACAGGCTGCCGCCTGCTGCGCTCGCGGGCAACGGCGTCACGAGCAGCATGGCGGCTACGGCGGCGGCGGGCAGGCCTTTGGCCATCGGCGTCTCTCCTTACATTGCCGGGGAGAAAGCACGGCTCGCCAGCCTGGTTCCATCGATGCGCGATGCTGAAGAAACGGGAAAGGCGGCGCCCCCGATCCGGAGACGCCGCCTTCCTTGTCAATCGCCATCGCGAAGATTGCGCGATCAGCCTTCCGTGCGGGGATCGCGACGTTCGGCGATGCGCGCGCGCTTGCCGGTGCGGCCACGCAAATAATAGAGCTTCGCGCGACGCACCACGCCCTTGCGGACGACGGTGATCGAATCAAGGTTGGGCGAATAGAGCGGGAACACGCGCTCGACGCCTTCGCCGAACGACATTTTGCGCACGGTGAAGTTGGAGCCCATGCCCTTGTTCGAGCGGGCGATGCACACGCCTTCGTAATTCTGGACGCGGCTACGCTCGCCTTCGATCACCTTCACGCCGACGCGCAGCGTGTCGCCGGGGCGGAATTCGGGGATGTCCTTGGCGAGGGCGGCGATATTCTCGGCCTCGATCTGCTGAATCAGGTTCATCTGACTGTCAGTCCTTCGTTTTTCGTCGCGCACCAGAGGGCGGCTGGTCCCGAACGCCGATATGACGTTCCCAAAGGTCCGGCCGCCTTAGCCGTGTATCATCCTCCGCCCTTTGCTTCCGCCAGGCGGCGATCTTCGCATGATCCCCCGATCGCAACACTTCAGGGATCGTACGCCCCTCCCACGATTGTGGTCGGGTATAATGCGGATATTCGAGCAGCCCCGTTTCGAAGGACTCCTCGACACCACTTGAAGCCGCGCCCATTACGCCGGGAAGCAGCCGGATGCAAGCGTCGAGCAGCATCAGCGCGCCCATCTCGCCACCCGACAGGATGATGTCGCCCATGCTGATCTGCTCGATCGGCCGCGCGTCGAACAAGCGTTCGTCGAAACCCTCGAACCGACCACACAGGATCGTCGCGCCCGGCCCGGCCGCCAAGGCGCGCACCCGCGTTTGGGTGATCGGCGCGCCGCGCGGGGTCATGGCGATGACGGGAAGATCGGGGCGCGTCTCGAGCGCGTGGTCGACCGCTTTCGCCACGATATCGGCGCGCAGCACCATGCCCGCGCCGCCTCCGGCCGGCGTATCGTCGACCGTACGGTGGCGGTCGGTCGCGAAGTTGCGGATATGGATGGGGTCGCACGCCCATTTCCGCTCCGCCAGCGCACGTCCGGCCAGCGAAACGCCAAGCGGCCCGGGAAACATCTCAGGATAAAGCGTGAGTATCTGGGCTGTGAAAGTCATGGCTTGAGCGCACAAGTCGTGGAGCAGGCGCTGACGCGACTAGTCCACGAACGCCGATTCGATTTCGGCGCGCCCATCGGCAAGCGTCACCGCATGCATCGCGACCATGAAGCGCTTGCCCGGCTTTCCATCGGCAGAGGGACGCTCGACCTCGATGATGTCGCCCGCGCCGAAATTTTCGATCGCCACGATACTGCCCAGCGCTGTGCCATCAGTGGACACGCAGGCCAGGCCGATGAGGTCGACATGATAATATTCGCCCTCGGCCAGCGGCGGGAGGGCTGAACGGGGCACGGTCAGCGTCTTGCCCCGCAACGCTTCGGCGGCGCCGCGATTGTCGATTTCGGCGAAGCGCGCCACCATGCCGTTCGATCCGGGCCGCACCGACTTGAGCGTCAGCGTGCGGCCGTCAACATCGAAACGGCCATGGGCGTTCAAGCTTTCCAGCCCTTGCGCGAACAGCTTGAGGCGCACCTCGCCCGCCACGCCATGCGCGCCGATGATGGCGGCCAGGGTGACGGGCGTGTCGGTCAAATCGCTCAGCCTTCAGCCTGCTCTTCGGCAGGGGCGTCGGCAGCGGGTGCTTCCTCGGCGGGCGCTTCAGCAGGTGTCTTGGCGGCTTCCTC
>JBEVMZ010000236.1:0-2636 GCA_040508335.1 Sphingobium sp. | reverse complement strand
CCGACCCCATGCCCGAAGCCGACCCGCCGTCGGCCATGGCCATGATGCGCGCGTCGATGCGCTCGATCCTCTCGATGAACATGGCGTCGGGATCGACGTGCGGATTGGCGCTGTAAAGCCCCTCCACGTCGGACAGCAGCACCACCGCGTCGGCCCGAGCGGCCTGCCCGATCCGCGCGGCGAGCCGGTCATTGTCGCCGAAACGGATTTCCGCGGTGGCGACGCTATCATTCTCATTGACGACAGGGACGACGCCCAGCTGCATCAAGCGTTCTAGCGTCGCGGAGGCGTTGAGATAGCGCCGCCGGTTTTCCAGATCGTCGAGCGTCACCAGCATCTGCGCGGCGGTGATGCCCTGCTGGTCGAGCAACGCGGCCCAGCATTGCGAAAGAGCGATCTGCCCGGTCGCGGCGGCGGCCTGCGCGTCTTCCAGGCTTCCGCGCCCGCCTTTGGGAAGTCCGAGCCTGCGCGCGCCGAGGGCGATCGCGCCTGACGAGACGATGATGATCTGCTGCCCCGCCGCCCGCCGCGCGGAGACATCGGCAACCAATGTACGCAACCATGCCTCGCGCACTTGTCCCTTGGCATCGACGAGCAGCGCCGAGCCGATCTTGACGACCAGCCGGCGAACCTGGCTTGGCGGGAAGCCGGCGAGGGGCGTCGTGGAGCCAGTCATGCCCGGTGCGCGGACGCGGGCCGCGTCACAGCGGCGACCATGACGTGCTGCCTTCCTCCTGGCTCGCTATGTCCTCGGCATCCTGCGCCTTGGCGTCGTCCAGCATCTTCAACACGGCGTCCATCAGGGCAGGTACGCCTTCCCCGGTCGCGGCCGAGATCAGGAAGACGTCCTCGACACCGCTCTGCGCGCGGAGCTGTTCGGCGATATCTTCCATCAGTTCGGGGCCGAGAAGATCGCCTTTGTTCAGCACGGCGAGTTGCAACTTTTCATCCAGCCCTTCGCCATAGGCAGCAAGTTCATCCTGCACGATGCCGAACGCCGCCACCGGATCGTCGCCCGTCGCGTCGATGAGGTGGATGAGGACGCGGCAGCGCTCGATATGGCCGAGGAACCGATCGCCGATCCCGGCCCCTTCCGCCGCCCCTTCTATCAGGCCGGGGATGTCCGCCAGCACGAATTCACGTTCGCGATGCAGCACGACGCCAAGCTGCGGCTTGGTGGTGGTAAAGGCATAGGCGCCGACCTTCGCTTTGGTGTTCGTGACCTGATTGATGAAGGTCGACTTGCCGGCATTGGGCATGCCGACCAGGCCGACATCGGCGAGCAGCTTCAGCCGCAGCCACACCCACATTTCCTGCCCCGGCCACCCTGTGCCATGCTGGCGCGGCGCCCGGTTGGTGCTGGTTTTGTAGGACATGTTGCCCCGGCCGCCATCGCCGCCCCGCAAGAAGACGATGCGCTGGCCCGGCTCGGTAAAATCGGCCAGCAGTTCCTGATCCTCATAATCGGGAATGCCGTCCTCGTCCTCCGTGCCCTCGATAGGCTTAGGGTCGGACAGGATCTGCGTGCCCACGGGCACCTGGACGACCAGGTCGTTGCCCCCGGCACCATAGCGGTTCTTGCCCGCACCCGGCAGGCCGCGCTGCGCTTTGAAATGTTGGGTATAACGAAAGTCGATGAGCGTGTTGAGGCCGGCCACCGCTTCGAAGATGATGTCGCCCCCCTTGCCGCCATAGCCGCCGTCGGGGCCGCCATATTCGACATATTTCTCCCGCCGGAAGCTGACCGCACCAGGGCCGCCCCAGCCGGATTTAAGATAAATCTTTGCCTGATCGAGAAAATGCATGGCGCGCCCATAGCGCTATCGGTGGTGGATTCATAGGTTCGCGGCGACCACAACGACGATGGGTTGACGCGCGAGCCCGGTCTTGATGAAAAGACCAGGCTGTCGCCGATGTCAGGCCGCCATCGCCGGGGCGGCGTCTGCATAGAGGAGCATCGCCGGATCGTCGTTCATGGGCAGCGCGTCGCCTTCCTCGAAGATCAGGCAATCGACGGTTCCACCTCGCGCTAGGCTGAACCGGCGTTCGACGCGGCCGGTGAAGTCGAAGCCGATCTTTCGAAGCACATTGCCCGAGGCGGGATTGTCGACGAAATGGCCCGCGCGCAATCTGCCGACGCCGCTGGCGCGCGCCATGCACAGCACGGCCCGCGCGGCTTCGGTGGCGAAGCCCAGCCCCCAATAGGGCCGCGCGATCCAATAGCCGAGTTCCGGCATGCCGTCCGCATCGCGGTGCAAACCGCAGCCGCCCACCAGCTTCGGCGCGCCCCGTGTCCGGGTGAAGGCGAGCAGGCGGGGGAGGCGAGGCTCTTGCGGCAGGCTCAGAAACTGTTCCGCGTCCGCCAGCCCATAGGGCGATGGCGCGCGCGAAAGATTGCGCAGCACCGCAGGGTCGCCGATCGTGGCAGCCAATATGGGGGCATCCTCCATCCAGCCGGGACGAAGGAGCAGGCGGGCAGTACGGGCGAACATCTCGTCTCTCCTCTGTCGAAGCGCCATGGACGTGAAAAATGACGCCATGGCGACGGTTTCATGCTGGATTGGCCCCGCCCCGCAAGACGTTCGAGACTTTAAAGGGTTCCAGCAGGTTGGAGGAAAATCACGAGCGTCCCAGAA
>JBEVMZ010000234.1:0-12633 GCA_040508335.1 Sphingobium sp. | reverse complement strand
TGAACACGCCTCTAAACAGCACCACAGATTCGGTCAAACCCTTTTTGCATTTTTATTTCAGAAAGTTTTGAGGCTCTCGGGGTAGAGAGGCCGGGAGGGCCGGTCGTCGGCCAACAGATGAAGGGGTCCCATGGGTCTGGAAGATGCCAATGCGAGCGATGCCGGTTTCGGCGCGCGCATCCGCAGCGCCGTCATGTGGCGTTCGGGAAGTCAGATCCTCTCACAGATGATGAGCTGGGTCGTGACGCTCGTCGTCATCCGCCTGCTCGAACCTGCCGATTACGGTCTGTTCGCGATGACGCAGGTGATCCTGAATTTTGCCACCTTCCTCAACGGCTATGGTCTGGTCAGCGCCCTCGTCCAATCGGAGACGCTCGACACGCACCGGTTGCGCCAGGCTTTCGGCATCATGCTGCTGCTGAACGGCGCGCTTGCCGCCGCCCAGCTGCTGATCGCGCCGATCGCCGCAGACTATTATGACCAGCCTATGGTGGCCGACCTCTTGCGGGTGCAGGCGCTGCTCTATCTTTCGACGCCCTTCCTGTCCGTGCCCGAAGTGATCATGGGCCGGGCGCTCGATTTCAAACGGCCGGCGCTGGTCAATCTTGTCGCAGCGATCGCCTCGGCGGCGGTCGCGCTCACGGGCGCGCTGCTCGGTTGGGGGGTGTGGACGCTCGTCTTCGCGCCGATTGCGGGTTTCTGGATCAGGGCGGTGGGCTACATCATCGTCACTGGCTTTCGCCCGATTCCCAGCTTCGATTTTCGGGGAACGGGGGCGATGGTCGCCTATGGCGCGTCGCTGCTGGGCGTCCAGCTATTCTGGATCATCCAGAGTCAGGCCGACATCTTCATTGGCGGGCGCTTTCTCGATCCGCATGCTCTTGGCCTCTATGCCGAAGCGCTGTTCCTGACCCAGATATTCGTCAGCAAATTCATCCCGCCACTCAATGAGGTCGCCTTCCCCGCTTATGCGCGCATGCAGAAGGATGTCGGGCGCATCGCCTGGTCTTTCTGCAAGGCGGTCAAGCTGCTGCTCCTGATATCCTGCCCGGTTTATCTGGGCATGGCGGTGACGGCCGAGCCGCTGGTCGAGACATTGTTCGGGCAGAAGTGGCTGGAAATGGCGCCTTATGTCGCCATTCTCGCGCTCTCCATGCCGTTCATGACGCTTCAGGTGATGTTCGCACCGGTTAGCAATGCACTGGGAAGGCCTGGCACCAGCGCGCGGGTCGCGGCCATCGGCGCGCTGCTTATGCCCGTCGCTTTTCTGGCAGGCATCCGATTCGGTGCGATCGGGCTTGCCTGGGCCTGGCTGGTCACGGCGCCGATCCTGACGATCATTACCGCACGGCTGGCCGGCGCGCCGATCGGCCTGCGCCTGTCTGATCTTGTGAGGGCCGCCGCGCCCGGTCTTGGCTGCGCCATCCTGATGGCGGGCGTCGTGCTGACGATCGACGCGCTGCTGCCGCCGCTCGCCGCGCCGCTGCGGCTGGGCATATTGGTTCCGGGCGGCGCGCTCGCCTTCCTCGCCGCGCTCACCCTTTGTGCGCGCGGCACGCTCAAGGAACTGATCGCCCTCGTCCTGCGCCGCACCGCGCCGCCGACGCCTGCCACCCTTTAGCCATGTCGCTCAGGCGCTCTGGATATAGTTGCGCAGCGCCGCCGCTTCCGATTCGATGCCGTCTATCCGATATTTGACGAGATCGCCGATCGACACGATGCCGAGCAATGATCCATCCTCCACCACCGGCAGATGACGGATGCGCCGCCGCGTCATCAGCGACAGCGCGACCAGGACCGGTGTCTGACGGTCGATGCTGATCGCCGGCGCGGTCATCACGTTGCCGACGGCCCGGTGAAGTATCTCCAGTCCATCCTGGGCAAAATGATAGAGCAGATCGCGTTCGGAAAATATGCCGACGACGCTTCCCTGATCGACCACGGGCACACAGCCGATTCGGCGATCCGCCAACAGCCGCACGACGTCGAGCACCGCTTCGTCCGGTCGCGCCTGCACGACCTCGCTGCCCTTGCCCTTGAGAATAGCCGCGATGGTCATATTGGCTCTCCTTTCGGCGCGACAAATCGCCCCAGGCCCTTGATGATCCCATGATCGCGCCCCAAAGGAAAGGGATGACGCACCGCCGCGCCCTCGACGATCCGCAGATCGCAGCGACTGCCTGGTCCCGCTTCCGCCGGATCATGGGCTGGATGGCGTTGGGCGGGGCAATATGCGTCGGATTGGCGCTGCTCGCGCTCCACGCCTGGTCGGGGCCGATGCCGATTCACATGATCATTGCGACCATCCTGGGCGTCTGGTTCACCTTCATGCTGGGAACCGGGCTGATGGCGCTGGTCTTCCTGTCGCATGGGACCGGCCATGACGAGCAGATCATGGACAGGCTGAAGGACGAGGTGCAGATCGACGACTGAGTCGGGGATGAGGCGACGCCGCGTTGGATAAGTCGTATCTTCCCCGCGCAAACCCTCCAGCCGGGCGCGCGCAGGCGATAATCGAGGCTGACGGAGCCGTTGGCCGGCACCGTCGCGGTCCATAGCAGCATGCCATCGCGGGGCTTGAGCGGACGCGATGGGGCGACGATCGACCGGTCGGGGCCGACGTCCAGCGCGATCTCTGCGACCATTGGTTCAGCGGCGGCATTGGTCAGCGTCAGGCGATAGGTGGGTGCTCCGACCGGGCTACCGCTCAACCGTTGCAGCCGATAATATCGTCCCGGCGCCGGCCCGCCGTCCAGTTCCACCTTTTCACCGATCGCATGATCGCGAATCGGCGCCTGCGCCAGCGGCAGCCATGCCCCCGCGCGAAAGGCAAACAGCGCGACATCTCCCGCGGGCAGCGGCAGACCCGCCCCGGATCGCCGGTCATTGGCGAACCGGATGCGCCGGTTGAGCGGCAGGAGCGCCGTCATGTCGGCAGTTGCATCGATGCGCGCGCCATAGAGGCTGGTGACGGCTATCCCCTTGCGGTCGAGCAGCGCCACCTGCTTTTGGCCCTTGGCATTGACGTCGACACGCATCGGCACGCGGTAAAGTTTGAGGTCCCCCAGTTCCTCCTGCCGGGCGACGCGCGCGGCGGTGACGACGATGCTTTCGGCGCGGGCAGCCATCGGCGGGGGAGGGGGTGCAGGCGGGGGCGGCGCGCCCAGCGCATCGAACATCCGGGTCTGTTCGCTGCCATAGCCGTCGAATCGCCAGCATTGCAGATTGAGTTGTGGCGAGGTCCAGCGATCAGCGGGCGGCCCGCCCTGCGCATCACGGTTCACCTTGCCCGCCACCGCCAGCAGTTCCGCCCCGTCAAAGGATTGCGCATTGCCGTTTGCCACCGTCAACCAGGCGAAAAGATCAAGGGTGCGGCCATCGGGCGCCAGATGCGCGACATAATTGGCGTCCCAATCGAACCCGGTAGCGAGATAGGTCAGCGTCACCTGCGCCTGCGTCGCTGCGGGGCTGCTGGTGTCCACCGACAAGGTCGGGCGCGGCGACAGGCCGGGGGGCAGGCCCTGCGTCGTCACGGTTTCGGGCAGACCCGAACAGCGCAGCCCCTCAATGCCCTGCGCCGTTTCCAGCACCAGTGCATTGTCGGCGGTGGAGCGCAGGACCGCATCCTCTTCCGTCACCCTTCCCGTCGCCGGGTCGGTACGCCGCAGATGGACGGTCCGCCCGAACGACCCGTCGATCAGCGCTGCCGGGGACAAAAGACGCGCGTCGCGGTTCTTCTGCACCACACCGCCCGGCAATCCGGTCACGACCGCACTCACCGCGATCATCCCTTCGGCCACGCCCTCGAACCGGATCAGCGACTGGCCGGCGGGCAGGGCGATGCGGCGCGTCTCGCTGATAAGCGCATAGCCGCCGGGAAAGGCTCGGTTGAGCGGGGCGTCGCCGCGGTCGGGCGCGCGATAGGCGGTGACGAAAAGAGCGTCCGGTCCGTCCGATATGACGACCGTCTGCGCCACTGCCGGCACCGGCGCCATCGCCAGAAGGAAAGAGAGCCGCCGCACCGGGCGCGTCCCCTAGTAGCGCGTTTCAAAAATGGCGGTGACGCTCGCCGTGCCGTTCGCCGGGACCGGCACTTGCCAGGTCGCCATGCTGCTGCCCTCACGCCGCGAGCCAAGGCTCTCGCTGACGATCCGCGTGTCGGCGAAGGTGAAGTCGAGCCCAGCCTGCGTCAGTTCGACCGTCACATTCTCCGCCTTCGCATTGCTAAGCTCATAGCGCATATGCGTGCGCCATTTGCGATCGGACAGCCGCTCGCGCTGTTCGACCACGGGCTTGACCTTAACGTCGAAGGCATCGCCGGTCGCAAGCGCGAGCTGACTGCCCATCGGCATATGGTCGACGCGGTTCTCGCCGATGAACTGCGCCGCGCCCCCTGCGTCCTTCATGTAAAAGCGCACGGTGCCAGCCGGCAAAGCGTCGCCCAAACCGCCGGTGCGCGCGGTCGAGAAACTGACCATGGTCTTCGCGCTTTGCGGCTCGCCAGCAGAACCCAGCCAGTCGTTGCGATAGGCATAGCCCGCCTTTGCCGGCACGCCCTGCACGTCGAGGAAACTTACCTGCTTGGTCTGGCGATCGGCGATCGTCGTGCGCATCGACAGGGGATAGAGGTAGAAATCGCCAAGCTGTTCGCGCTCCGCCGTTTCCGTACCCATCATGCGCACGCCCGGGCGACGCGGGGGCGCATAGCCGCCCCGATCGGCGCGGTTGACGCTGCCTGCCACCAGCAAGGTCCGCGCATTGACATAGGTGGTGCCGGTCTGGTTGGTCAGCGTCACCCAGCCCTGAACGTCGATCCGCCCGGCCTTGGCGTCGAAAAGCGCGACATAGTCCGCGTTCCAGCCCAGCCCTGGCGTCAGATAGCGGATCGCGGCGTCACGCGTCCCCGATCGCGCGCTATCGACGGTGACCGACAGCGTCGGACGCGCGCGCAGATTGGCGGGCACCTCGTCAAAGATCGCGCGTACCGGCAGGCCGTCGTCGCGCAATATTTCTATCCGGTCGCCGATCTGGAGCACGACGCCGCCATTGACGCCGAGCACGCGTGCCCGTTCGCGCGTCTCGGCGCCGGTCGCGGGATTCGTGCGTATGATGGTGATCGTGCGCCCGACCGCCTTTTCCATCAGCTTGGCGGGTGAAAGCAGATCGAAGTCGAAATTCTGCTCGACGATCGACGCGCCGTCCGCCGCGAAGGACAGGGTTTCAGGCCTAATCTGCGCGGACACATAGGGAAATTCGATACGCGAAACGCCCGACGGGATCGCCAATCGGCGCACATCCTGCACCAGCGCCAGATCGTCATTATAGATGGTGACGGCAAGATCGCCTTGCCGGGATGCAGCGGTCGGGTCGGCGGCATCCTGCGCGAACAGGGGCGCGGCGATCGATAGGGGCAGCAGGCATAGCGCGCGCAAGGCGATCATCGTCACGGTCTCTCCCCGAACGGCCGCGAACGCAAGACGCGACCCCATCCATCAATACGACCAGTTACCGGCACGTCATGCGACCAGCGGCAAAGGGCTGCGGCAGGCCTTGTGCCGTATTCACGCCTGGGAGGGAAGGGCCGAGCGAGGACGAAAAAAAGGGAGCGCCGCAATCATGCGACGCCCCCTTTTTCACTCCGAGAGCCGTCCGGTTACTCGGCGGCCTCTGCCGCTCGGCGGGGCCGGCGGGTGCGCTTGCGGGGCGCGGCTTCCGCTTCGACGTCGCCATCATTATCGGCGCGCGCGATCGACGGCGGAAGCACAGCGGCATCGAGTCCCTGCGGCTCGGCATCGGCCACCGGCACCTTGCGCGGGCGACCACGCCGGCGCGGCTGTTCGACGGGTGCTTCCTCGACGCTCGGTGCGACGGGTGCTTCGGGCTCCTGTGCCGCGACGGGCATCGGCTCGGCGCGCTCTACCGGCGCAACGCGCGGATCGCGGCGCGGACGGTCGCGACGCTCGCCTCTCGGCTCCGCGCGCTGCTCGCTCCAATTTTCCGCCGGCCTGTCATTCTGACTATCGTCCTGCCGATCCGGCGACCGTTCTGGACGGCGGTCCTGCTGACGCTCGCCCGACCGATCATAAGACCGGTCCGGCTGGCGCTCGAAGGCGCGTTCGGGTTGACGCTCCCGCTGCTGGCGCTGCTGCGGCGCATCGATGCGGAATTCGTCGCCATCGTCGATGCTGTCAAAATCCTCGCCCTCGTCCTCGAACACTTCGCCGGGACGACGCTGGCGCTGCTGCTGTTCTTCCTGCCGGACGCGGTTATCAGCCAGCACGCGGAAATAATGATCAGCGAACTGAAGATAATATTCCATGTTGACGCGATCGCCGGCCATTTGCGCGTCGCGTGCCATATTCTTGTATTTTTCGAGCAATTGCGCCGCATTGCCGCGCGCACGGTTGTCGATACGGTTGCCGCTATCGCTCCCGCCGCGATTGCCCCCGCCATTGGGGCGTGGGTTGTTCCGACCGCGATTGCGGCGACCGGCCTGCCTGTTGTTGATCAACTTATGATCCTTGTTTCGCTTGTGGGTCGGTCACTGAAAACATTGTTCAGTTGTCATCCTCGCACACGGTCCGCTTTTCGGACCGGATAGGCTCCGCGCGGATCCGGCCGCCATTCGGCCGGGTCCATCGTGCCGCCAGACACGCCGCAAGGACGTGGTCATGACTGTTCAGGAGCCAGGAAAACGGCCATCTATCAATGACTTACCAGTCATGCCGATGAAAATGGTCCGCCCCTTGGCCTTTATGTAGTGACTTTCGCCCGATAAACCAAGCGATTTTCCTCTAAACGCCGACACCGTCCAGCTTGTTCAATCTCGTTCTGACGATCAGGCACCGATCACGCCCTGCCAGATCCCGGTAGAGGCGCGTCGCCAAGCCTTCAGCCTCCAGCAAGGCCGCCACGCTTGCCGCCTGATCGTGCCCGATTTCGATCGCCGCCACACCTGCTGGCGCCAGCAGGGCGGTGAGCTGCGGCGCGATCCGGCGATAATCGTCCAGCCCTTCGTCGCCGGCAAACAGCGCGCTGGCCGGTTCGCGCAGCACGTCGCCGGCCAGCGCGGCGCCACGCGCGACATAGGGCGGATTGCAGAGGATAAGGTCGAAACGCCCCTCGACCCCCTGACCCCAATCACCCGATAGAAATTCCGCGCGCTGGCCAAGGCCAAGGCGCGTGGCATTGTCCTGCGCCACATCCAGCGCGGCAAGGGAGCGGTCGATGCCGAGCCCAGTCGCAGCCTGCCATTGGTCGAGCGCGGCGAGCAGCAACGCGCCCGATCCGGTCCCAAGGTCGAGAATGCGCTTGGGCGCGCGGTCATGAAAATGCGCAATCGCAGCCTCGATCAGCGTCTCGCTGTCGGGGCGGGGGATCAGCGCGTCGGGCGTTACCCGCAGCGTCAGCGTCCAGAAATCGCGCGTGCCGGTGATATGGGCGATCGGCGCGCCATCTCGGCGGCGGGTGAGCAGCGCGGCGAAAGCTTCGGGCACGGACAGCTCATGCTGACGCAACAGCAAATCAGCGCGCGCCATGCCCAATGCATGGGCCAGCAGCAGTTCTGCGTCCAGGCGCGGCGTATCGCTTACGGCGTCAAGAAGCAGGGCAGCATCGCGCAGCGCCTGCGCAACGCTCATTGCGCTCCGTCCAGCTGCGCCAGCCGTGCGGCCTCATCCTCGGCCATCAGCGCGTTGATGATCTCGGCGAGGCCGGGGCCTTCCAGTATCTCGGGCAAGCGATGCAGCGTCAGGTTGATGCGGTGATCCGTCACGCGCCCCTGCGGGAAATTATAAGTACGGATACGCTCGGACCGGTCGCCCGATCCTACCATCGCCCGCCGTGCCCCTGCCTGGGCGCTCTGCGTCCGCTCACGCTCCGCCTCGTAGATCCGGGCGCGCAGCACCTGCATCGCCTTTGCCTTGTTCTTGTGCTGCGAACGTTCGTCCTGCTGCGTGACAACGATGCCGCTCGGCAGATGGGTGATGCGCACCGCCGAATCAGTGGTGTTCACATGCTGCCCGCCAGCGCCGGACGCGCGATAGATATCGATCTTGAGATCGGCGTCCGCGATCTGCACGTCCACCTCTTCGGGTTCCGGCAGCACCGCAACCGTGGCAGCGGAGGTATGGATGCGACCGCCGCTTTCGGTCACGGGCACGCGCTGGACACGGTGGACGCCGCTCTCGAACTTGAACTTCGCAAAGACGCCGGGACCGTTGACGCTGGCGACGACTTCCTTGAAACCGCCGACTTCCGACGCGCTGGCCGAGATCATCTCCATGCGCCAGCCCTGCGTATCGGCATAGCGCTGGTACATGCGGAACAGGTCGCCCGCGAACAGGGCGGCCTCGTCACCGCCCGTGCCCGCGCGGATTTCCAGCATTGCGGGGCGGGCGTCTGCGGCGTCGCGCGGCAGCAATTGCAGCGCCAGCGCGCGCTCGGCGTCGGGCAGCTGGCTTTTCAGCAGCTGCATCTCTTCCTGCGCCATTTCGCGCATCAACGGGTCGGCGTCCGCCTCTTCGCCGCCTGCCATATATTCGAGCGCGCGCAATTCCTGCCGCAGCCGCCTGACTTCATGGGCGGCACGCGCCACCGGCTCGATCTCGGCATATTCCTTTGACAGCCGCACAAATTCTTCGGGCGGCAGATCGGCACGCGTCATCGACGCCTGCACCTCGTCCCGGCGCGCCTCGATCTGCGCGATGCGTTCGGGAGAGATGTGCATCAGAGCGCGGTCAGCGTTTCGACCAGCCGGTCGAACGGCACACCCTGCTGTTCGCCGGTGCCAAGATTGCGGACGGTCGCCTCACCCTTTGCGAGCTCATCGTCGCCCAGGATAACCGCCCAGCCCGCGCCCGACGCATTGGCGCGCTGCATCCGCTTCTTCATATTGCCGCGATAGCCCATGTCGCAGGATACCCCGGCGCGGCGCAGCGCGCCGACGATGGCGATCGCCTTCGCTTCCGCCGCCTCGCCCATCGGGATGATCGCGATGCCCGGCGGCACGATCTCAGGCGCGTCGATCAGCATCGCCAACCGCTCGATTCCCGCTGCCCAGCCGACCGCCGGCGTCGCGGGACCGCCCAGATTCTCGATCAGCCCGTCATAGCGCCCGCCGCCCAGCACCGTCCCCTGCGCGCCAAGGCGATCGGTCACGAATTCGAACGCGGTGTGGCGGTAATAATCCAGACCCCGCACCAGCCGCGCATTGCGCTCCCACGCCACGCCCGCCGCATCGAGGCCGGCCGTCACCTTGTCAAAAAAGCCGCGTGCTTCATCCGTCAGATAAGCGTCGATGTCGGGCGCGCTGTCGGCGACCGGGCGATCGCGCGGGTCCTTGCTGTCGAGAATCCGCAACGGATTGCGCGCCAGCCGGTCGAGGCTTTCTTCCGACAGTTGCTCCCGATGCGCCTCGAAATGCGCGACCAGCGCCGCGCGCCACGCCTCGCGGCTCGGGCCGTCGCCCAGCGTGTTGAGCGTCAGCGTCACCCCATCGGAGACGCCTAGCTCATTCAGCAACTGGTCGGCGAACACCAGCAGTTCCACATCCGCGCCCGGCTCGGCGGCGCCGATAATCTCGGCGTCGAGCTGGTGGAACTGGCGGAAGCGCCCTTTTTGCGGGCGTTCATAACGGAACAGGGGTCCATGGGTCGCAACCTTGAGCGGCGCATATTGCTGCCACCCTTCGGTCACATAGGCGCGGGCGATGCCGGCGGTGAATTCGGGACGCAGCGTGAGCGAGTCCCCGCCGCGATCCTCGAACGTATACATTTCCTTGGACACGACATCGGTGCTCTCGCCGAGCGAACGCGCGAACACGGCGGTCGCCTCGAACACCGGCACCTCGACGCGCCGAAAGCCGTAAAGGCGGCGCACCCGGTCGAAGGTCGCGGCGACATGGGAAAAGCGCTCCTCAAAGGCGTCGGGCGTCCCTCCCAGCATGTCCTGCGTGCCGCGAATGGGGCGCGGTGTCTCTTGTTTGGCCATGGGGCAGCGCCTTTAGCGGACATTGAGGACCAAAGAAATGCGCTTTTTACTGGAATGGCCCCGCCGGGCTTTTGGGGGTGGACGCCTCGCGCGCGCCGTTCCATGCTTCACCCATAAGGCCGACCGGCCGACACATTCTCGGAGACTTCCATGATGATCCGCAGCCTTGCTGCCGCCCTCTGGCTTTCCACGGCCATAGTTACGCCTTTTGCCGTACCCGGCGCGTCGGCGCAGAGTGTGGCGCGTTCCATGCCCGCCGGGCGACCCGTCAACGACGCCACGCCCACCCCGCGCGACGTGCCTTATCCTGGCGGCACCATTCGCCTCGACGTCGACGCCACGGATACGAGCCAGCGCATCTTCCGGGTGAAGGAAACGATCCCCGTCACCACCGCCGGGCCGATGACGCTGCTGATGCCCAAATGGCTGCCGGGCAATCATGCGCCGCGCGGGCAGATCGAGAAGATCACCGGCGTCACCTTTACCGCCGACGGCAAGCCGCTCGCCTGGACGCGCGATCCCTTGAACGTCTATGGCTTCGTCATCGACGTGCCGCAGGGGACGCAGCAGATCGTGGCGCAGTTCCAGTTTCTCTCCGCCACAGCGTCCAGTCAGGGGCGCGTCGTCATGACGCCCAACATGCTCAACATCCAATGGGAATCGGTGTCGCTCTATCCGGCGGGCTACTACACCCGTCAGATCCCCGTACAGGCAAACGTTACCTATCCCGCCGGCTGGCAGGCCGCGACCGCGCTTCGCGGCAAGCGGACGGGCGATACCGTTGCCTATGACGTCATCGACTATGAGGCGCTTCAGGACTCGCCGGTCTTTGCCGGCCGCCATTTCAAGCCGGTCGATCTGGGCCGCAACGTGACTCTCAACATCGTCGCCGACGATGCCGATGAGCTAGACTTCAAGCCCGAACAGATCGCCAGGCACAAGAAACTGGTAGAGGAAGCGGGCGCGCTGTTCGGCGCCTATCATTTCGACCATTATGACTTCCTGCTCGCCATCACCGATGAAATGGGCGGCATCGGTCTTGAACATCATCGCTCGTCGGAAAATCAGGTCGAGCCGGGTTATTTCAAGAAATGGGACAGCGGCGACGCGCAGCTCGACCGCAACCTGCTGCCGCATGAGTTCGTCCATAGCTGGGACGGCAAGTTCCGCCGTCCCGATCTGCTCTGGACGCCCGACTTTAACGTGCCGATGCAGGATAATCTGCTCTGGGTCTATGAAGGGCAAACGCAATTCTGGGGCTATGTGCTGGGCGCCCGGTCGGGGATGTTCACCAAGCAGGAGACGCTCGACGCCTATGCCCATATCGCGGCGAAGCTCGACACGGCAGTCGGCCGTCAATGGCGCGCGATGGAGGATACCACCCATGATCCCATCATCTCGGCCCGCCGGCCCAAGGGCTGGGCGAGCTGGCAGCGGTCGGAGGATTATTATAATGAAGGGCTGATGGTCTGGCTGGAAGCGGACGCAATTCTTCGCCGCCAGACGCGGGGCGCAAAGGGTCTCGACGATTTCGCCAAGGCCTTTTTCGGCGTCAATCCGGGCGACTGGGGCCAGGTCGTCTATAATCGCGACGACGTCATCAAGACGTTGACCGGGATCGCGCCCTATGACTGGGCTGGGTTTTTCCGCACATATGTCGACAGCCCAACGCGTGAGACGCCCAAGGGCGGCTTCACCATCGGTGGCTATCGCCTCGCCTATGCCGATCAGCCCGCAAGCTACACCAAGAATATCGAAGCCGCGCAAAAGATCGTCGACCAGAGCTTCGGCGCGGGCCTGACGGTGAAGAATGACGGCGAGGTAACCGGCATCACCTGGGACAGCGCGGCCTTCAAGGCGGGGCTTGCGACAGGCATGAAGATCGTCGCGATCAATGGCGACGAATATTCGCCCGATGTGCTGAAAGCTGCGCTGACCGGCGCAAAAGGCGCCAAGACACCGATCCAGCTGATCGTGCGGCAGGACAAATATTACCGCACTTTGACCCTCGCCTATTGGGACGGTCTGCGCTATCCGCGCCTCGAAAAGACGGGACAGGGCGAAGGCAGCCTCGACAAGCTGCTGGCGCCTCGGACGTAAAGCATTTCTTAGCCAACCAACTTCAAAAGGTGGTTTCATGAATATCGAACTGATCCCGGTGGGCGACGATCCGCCCAATAATCTCAACGTCATCATCGAAGTGCCGGTGGGCGGCGAGCCCGTCAAATATGAGTTCGACAAAGCGTCGGGCGCGCTGTTCGTCGATCGCATCCTGCATACGCCGATGCGCTATCCCGCCAATTACGGCTTCGTGCCGCATACGCTGTCTCCCGATGGCGATCCGCTCGACGCGCTGGTGATCGCGCGCTCCCCCTTCGTTCCTGGCTGCGTCGTGCGCGCCCGGCCGATCGCGGTGCTGAACCTCGAAGACGAAGCCGGCGGCGACGAGAAGCTGGTCTGCGTGCCGGTGGACTCGACCTTTCCCTATTATTCCAACATCGGCGAAAGCAGCGACCTGCCTGAGATCGTGCTTCAGCAGATCGAGCATTTCTTCACCCATTACAAAGATCTGGAAAAGAAGAAGTGGGTGCGCGTCGGCACTTGGGGCGGGGCGGAAGACGCCAAGCAGATCGTGCGTGAAGC
>JBEVMZ010000145.1:0-3006 GCA_040508335.1 Sphingobium sp. | reverse complement strand
CCACGACCTGGTGGCGTTCCACATCGCCTTCATAGTTGGAATAGCGATACTCGCCCTTCAGGAAGAGCTGGCCGCCAAGCTGCTGCTCGAGGCCGGCGCCGACGCGCACGCCGTCGCCATTGTCGCCGCCGGCGCCATCGGTGGAGATGCGGGCATTGGTATAGCCAGCCTTGGCGTAGATCAGCGACCGCGAACCCATGGCGACGCCGACGCGGCCACCGACATAGAGGTCACGGGCGACATCGACGTCGAACGCGCCGAAGTCAGCCTTGCCGGTCGAGTCGGTGATTTCGCCCTCGATGCCCAGGACGATGTTGCCGGCCTGGATGTCGTAACCGAGCGCGGCGCCGTAGAGCAGGCCGTCGGGGTTGCCGATGATGCCGTTGTTAGTGTCGAGCTTGTCATAGCCGACGATCGCTTCGGCGCGCAGGCCGGTGAAGGGCGCATAGTCCTGCGCGAGAGCGGGCGCGGAGATAGAAAGTACGGCGGCAGCAGTCGCTGCAAAAATCACAGTCTTCATAAAAACCTCTGTATATCGGATCGGCATGGGCATAAGAAAAATGCAATGACGACAAAGACTTGATGGCCCTAACGCGCCGCGTAGACGCCGCGCCGTCGCCATGTCCATTTCCCGGCTCCCAGGAAATAGCCGCCGACATCGTGCCGGCGTGGCGTGCCTTTAGGATGATCGGTGAAGGCTGGAAAGCATTTGTGTCATTTATCCGACATATTGACGCGCGCTGTTGCCGGCGCGCCACACAGCCGGCCGGGTGGCGCCGGAACGCCGATCAGGATAGGATGACGCCATGGCAAAGATGCAGCGCCCCCTGACGCCGCCGATCAAGCGGCACCGCTGGCCGGTGCGGCTCTGGCATGGGGCGAACGTCCTGCTGCTCTACACGCTCTTCACCAGCGGCCTCGGCATCTTCAACGCGCATCCCCGGCTGTATTGGGGGCAATATGGTGCGAACTTCGATCCGCCCTGGCTGGTGCTGGAGCGTTTCCCCGGCTGGATTACCCTGCCGGCATCCTACAGCCTCGCCATGTCGCGACACTGGCATCTCTTCGCCGCGCCGCTCTTCGCGTTCGCGCTGCTCGCCTATATGATCTGGAGCGTGGCGCGCGGGCATCTGGCGCGCGATCTCGCCTTTCGCAGGGCCGAGCTTTCGCCCCGCCATATCGGGCGCGACATCGCCGATCACGCCCGGCTGCGCTTTCCGACCGGCGCGGCGGCGCTGCGCTATTCGATCCTGCAAAAGGCAAGCTATGTCGGAGTGATCTTCGTTCTCTTGCCGCTGCTTATCCTCACGGGCCTTGCCATGTCGCCGGGCATGAATGCGGCTTGGCCCTGGCTCATCGACCTGCTGGGCGGGCGGCAGTCGGCGCGGTCGATCCACTTCATCGCCGCCTTCGCGCTGCTCGGCTTCGTGCTGGTGCATCTGGCGATGGTTTTGCTGTCCGGGCCGGTCAACGGTGTGCGCGGCATCGTGACCGGGCGCTATCGCGTGCCGGAGCCGCGGTCATGAGCCTGATCCTCAACCGCCGCGCGCTTATATTGGGGGCGGGGATGACGCTCGCCGGCTGCGACCGGCTGGCTGGCCTTGCGCCGGTGCGCGAGACGTTGTTCACGGCGGAGAATTTCCACAAATGGGCGCAACGCGGCCTGATGCGGCCCGATGCGCTGGCGCGCGAGTTCCGGCCTGATCAGATTTCGCCAGTGTTCCGCGCCAACGGCACGCGCAACCCCGATACGCCGGCCTACAGGGCGTGGTGGCGGGGCAGCTTTGCCGATTGGCGGCTGGCGGTAGGCGGAGAGGTGGCGCGCCCGCTTTCGCTTTCGCTGTCGCAGTTGCGCAGCATGCCGCATCGTGAGCAGATCACGCGCCACGACTGTGTCGAGGGGTGGAGCGCGATCGGCAAGTGGCGCGGGGTGCCGCTTGGCCTGGTGCTGAAGGCCGCAGGCATGCGCGACCGTGCGCGCTACCTCATTTTTCATTGCGCCGACACAATGGGCACGGGGCGGCCCTATTATGAGAGCATCGACCTCGAAGACGCCTTCCATCCTCAGACGGTCCTCGCCTTCGCGCTCAACGACCAGCCGCTCGGGGTCGCCAACGGGGCGCCTTTGCGCCTCAGGGTCGAGCGCCAGCTGGGATACAAGCATGCCAAATATCTGACCGGCATCGAGGCGGTCGAAAGTCTCGAGGGCATAGGCCGGGGCAAGGGCGGCTATTGGGAAGATTATGCCGGCTATGATTGGTATGCCGGGATTTGACCTCGCGCGCCTGATTTGACAGGAAGCGGGCATGAAGCTGTTTGTTAAGGTTCTCCGGCGGCTGGTTTCGCGCGGCCAGCTGACCGTGATCTTTCACGACGGCAGGCGGGAAACGGTCGGTTCCCCCGACCCCGCCTTGCCGGCAATGTCGCTCGTGTTTCGGGACCGGCGCGTTCCCTTCGACATCCTGCGCGACCCGCGCCTCGGCATGGCCGAAGCCTATATCGACGGGCGTGTCGGGCTCGAAGGGGGCGGGATCATGGAACTGGTGTCGCTGCTGCGCGCCAACAATGCGTGGGAGGACGGCCGATCGATCAGCGCCGGCGGCTTTTTCAAGCGCGGCGCCAAATTGATCAAGCGCGCGCTGTGGCGGGCCAATCACCGCGCCCGGTCGAAGGCGAATGTCGCGCATCATTACGACCTGTCGGGCGCGCTCTATGCGCTCTTCCTCGACCGCGACCGGCAATATAGCTGCGCCTATTATCCCGACGTGGACAATGAAGTCGGCATCAGTCTGGAACAGGCGCAGGAAGACAAGAAGGCGCATATCGCCGCCAAGCTTCACCTCAAGCCCGGCATGAAGGTGCTCGACATCGGTTGCGGCTGGGGCGGCATGGCGCTCTATCTCAACCGCACCTGCGACGTCGATGTGACGGGCATCACCCTGTCGCAGGAGCAGCTCAAGGTCGCGCGGGCGCGGGCGGAAGAAGCCGGCGTCGCCGACCGGGTGC
>JBEVMZ010000111.1:0-4976 GCA_040508335.1 Sphingobium sp. | reverse complement strand
GGCCCGCCGCCGCCTGTTCGACCAGCGCGGCGAGCAGATTGACGCCGAGTGAGGTGTTGCCGGTCTGGAGCACAGGGATATGCGCGGCGGCTTGATCGATCAGCGCATGATGCGCGGGTTCGAGGCCCGTCGTGCCGATGAGGATCGGGTTGCGTGCTGAAACGCAGGCGTCGAGATGCGCGGCGAGCGCGGCGGGGACGGAGAAGTCGATCAACACGTCGGCGCGCGTTGCGAGCGCGGCGGGGTCAGAGGTGATGGCGATGCCCGGCGCAATTTCTCCCTGCGCGTCGCGGTCGGTGCCGCCGACGATGTCGAGCCCCTGTTCGCGCGCGATGCTCGCAATTGCCGCGCCCATGCGGCCGGCCGCGCCGAATATGCCGATGCCTGTCATCTCGATCCTAGTCCTCATATCCGTAAGGGAGCCAGGCCACCGCCGATGCCAGAGCGCGCCCGGCTTGTCCACGCGCCATGGAACAGGGGCGCCAGCGCGATGGTTTGGGTAGGATCCAACAGGAAAAGGACTGCCGGCCCATGCCTATTCTCGACACGCGCGATGGCGCGCATATTCATTACAAGTCGGCAGGTGACGGGCCGCCTGTCATCCTGATCCACGGTTGGCCGCTCACTGGCGACATGTGGGAATATCAGGTCGTCGCTCTGGTGCAGGCGGGCTTCAAGGTCATCACCTATGACCGGCGCGGTTTCGGTCATTCCAGCCACCCGGCCACGGGATATGATTATGACGTGTTCGCCGACGATCTGGCCGACCTGATCGACAAGATCGGCGCGCCCAAGGTGTCGCTGGTCGGTTTTTCCATGGGCGCGGGGGAGATTGCCCGTTATCTCACGCGGCACGGCGCCGGGAAGGTCGCGCGTGCGGCGCTGGTCGGCGGGGTCGTGCCCTATCTGCTCAAGACGCCCGATAATCCCGACGGCGTCGACCGCGAGATATTCGAGGATATGAAGGCGCAGATCGCGGCCGACCGCTTCGATTTCCTGCAGACCTTTGCCAAGACATTCTACGGCGTTGGCTGGATGACCAAGCCGGTCAGCCAGGGGCTGCTCGACTGGAGTTTCCAGCTGGCGGTCATGGCGAGCCCGATCGCGACCATCGCCTGCGTCGATGCGTTCGGCACGACCGATTTCCGCCCCGACCTCGCCAGCTTCACCATACCGGCGCTGGTGATCCATGGCACGGCCGACAAGACGGTGCCGTTCGAAACGAGCGGCCGGGCGGCGGCGGCCGGTATCGCGGGCGCGAAGCTGATCGAGTATGAGGGCGAGCCGCATGGGCTGTTCGCGACGGCGAAGGACCGGCTGAACGCCGACCTCATCGCCTTTCTGCGCGGCGCCTGAGCGCGCGGGCGGCGACCCGCCTCAAGCAATCGCATTGCCAGCCATGGACCGCGTCCCTATAGCGCGGTCCATGGAGCGGCTGGACAGCAGCGCCCCGGTGCCCGCCCATTTGCGCGGCAGCATCCTGGCGCTCGGCAATTTCGATGGCTTTCATGCCGGTCATCAGGCGGTGGTCCGCCATGCGATCGCGCGCGCGCGGGAGGAAGGGCGCCCGGCGATCGTCGCGACGTTCGACCCGCACCCGATGCTTTATTTCAAGCCCGACACGGCGCCCTTTCGCCTGACCACGCTGGACCAGCGCGCGGAACTGTTCGCGCGCGCCGGGGCGGACGCGATGCTGGTCTTTGACTTCACGCCCGCGCTCGCGGCGCTGGAGCCGGCGGAGTTCGTGAAATTGCTGGCCGGAGATCTGGGCGTGGCGGCGGTCGTTTCCGGCAAGGACTTCACCTTTGGCCGCAATCGTGCCGGTTCGGTCGCGCAGTTTCCGGCGCTCGGCATGCCGGCCGAGGCGGTGCCGCCGGTGCTGGACGACAGCGGCGCGATCATATCCTCCACCCGCATCCGTGATGCGTTGCGGGCTGGCGATTGCGAGACGGCGACGCGGCTTTTGACCCGACCGTTCGCGATTGAGGGGAGGGTGCAGCATGGCGACAAGCTCGGCCGGACCATCGGTTTTCCGACCGCCAATGTCGATCTGGGCGATTATCTGCGCCCGGCCTATGGCATCTATGCAATCCGCGCCTTGCTGCCCGACGGGCGGCTGGTGGACGGTGCGGCGAATCTGGGCATCCGTCCCAGTTTCGATCCGCCGAAGGAATTGCTCGAACCGCATCTGTTCGACTTTTCCGAGAGCCTCTATGATCAGATCATCAAGGTGCAGCTGATCCACTTCATGCGCGGCGAGGAGAAATATGACAGCCTCGACGCGCTGACGGCGCAGATCGCGCGCGACTGCGATGAGGCGCGGCGAATCCTTGCGGCGAGCCCTGCGGTCGCGTAGGGCACCCTCTTTGAATATCCGCCGCCGTCCGGCCTCCGCCGGGCACGCGCATCCCCTGCGCGCAAAGGGGCGGTGCCTGCTGACCGGACCCGCATGACAGACACGCCCGCAAAAACCGCCGAAGACTATAAATCCACCGTCTTCCTGCCCGTGACCGACTTTCCGATGAAGGCCGGTCTTGCGCAGAAGGAGCCGGCGATCCTGGCGAAGTGGGAGGCGATGGGCCTGTACCAGCGGCTGCGCGAGAAGCGCGCCGGGCGCGAACGCTTCATCCTTCACGATGGCCCGCCTTACGCGAATGGCGACATTCATATGGGCCATGCGATGAACAAGGTGTTGAAGGACATCATCGTGCGGTCGCAGTCCCTGCTCGGCAAGGACGCGCCCTATGTGCCCGGCTGGGACTGCCACGGCCTTCCGATCGAATGGAAGATCGAGGAGGAGTATCGCAAGAAGAAGCTCAACAAGGACGAAGTGCCGGCGCAGGAGTTCCGCGCCCAATGCCGCGCCTATGCCGACAAGTGGGTGGGCGTCCAGAAGGCGCAGTTCCAGCGTCTGGGCGTCATGGGCGATTGGGAAAATCCCTATCTGACCATGAAGTTCGACGCCGAGGCGACGATCGTCGGCGAATTGCTGAAGTTCGCGGAGAGCGGCCAGCTCTATCGCGGGGCCAAGCCGGTCATGTGGTCGCCGGTCGAAAAGACCGCGCTCGCCGAAGCCGAGGTTGAGTATGAGGATGTGACCTCCACCCAGATCGACGTGGCGTTCGAGATCGTCGAGGCGCCCAACGCGCCGGAGCTGGTCGGCGCGCATGCGGTGATCTGGACGACGACGCCCTGGACGATCCCTGTGAACCAGGCGATCGCGTTCGGGGAAGAGATTGAATATGGCCTCTACGCGCTGAGCGATGGTCGCAAGATCGTCTGCGCGGTCGAGTTGGCGAGCAGCCTGCAAGGGCGTGGCATTGCCATTGGCGAGCAGATTGAGCGGTTCCGCGGTGCAGATCTCGCTGGTGCTATTGCTCGCCATCCGATGCATGCCCTTGGCGGCTTCTTCGCCCGACCGCGTCCTTTGCTGCCCGCCGATCACGTCACGACCGATGCGGGGACGGGTCTTGTCCATATGGCACCCGATCATGGCGAAGAGGATTTTATCGCCTGCAAGAAGCTTGGCATCGATCCGGTGTTCGCCGTCACCGATGCGGGTTTCTATCGCGAGGGTTGGGATTGGCTGCCCGGCCAGGGCAGCGTCATCAACACCAAGTTCAACGGCGTCGATGGCCCGATCTGTTCCGACCTGCGAGAAGCCGGGGCGCTGCTGTCGGCCGGGGACTTCCGCCACAGTTATCCGCATAGCTGGCGGTCGAAGGCGCGGATCATCTATCGCTGTACGCCGCAATGGTTCATCCCGATGGACCGCCCTTCGGGGCAGGACGTGGGCGATTATCCGCTGCCGCCGCTCGAGCCGGTGACGGGAGCGCTGGCAACCGCGCTGCCGACCAACGGGCCGACGCTGCGCGGCGTTGCGCTCGACGCGATCGAGCAGACGCGCTGGGTGCCAGAACGGTCGATCAACCGCATCCGTTCGATGGTCGAGGGGCGGCCCGACTGGGTGATCTCGCGCCAGCGCGCCTGGGGCGTGCCGATAGCACTTTATGTCCATCGCAAGAGCGGCGAGTATCTGGTCGATCCGGCGGTCAATGCCCGCATCGTTGAGGCGTTCCGCGCTGGCGGCGCCGACGCATGGTTCGGCGCGGATCATGCAAGCCTGTTGGGGGCGGACTATAATCTGGCCGACTATGAGGTCGTGAACGACATTCTCGACGTCTGGTTCGACAGCGGTTCGACGCACAGCTTCGTGGTCGAGGGCCGCTATGGCGAGGGGACGCGCGCTGACCTTTATATCGAGGGGTCCGACCAGCATCGCGGCTGGTTCCAGTCCTCACTGCTCGAAAGCTGCGGCACGCGCGGGCGCGCGCCCTATGAGGCGGTGCTGACGCATGGCTTCGCGCTCGACGGGTCGGGCAAGAAAATGTCAAAGAGCCTCGGCAATGTCGTCGATCCGCTCAAGATCATGGGCGAAAGCGGCGCGGATATCCTGCGCGTATGGGTCGCGAGCACCGATTATTTCGACGATGTGCGCATCGGCAAGGAAGTGCTGGCCGGATCGTCCGACGCCTATCGCAAGCTGCGCAACACCTTCCGCTACATGCTGGGTGCGCTCAGCGACTATGACGACCAGACCGACGCGGTATCCTATGAGGAATTGCCCGAGCTGGAGCGCTATATGCTCCATCGGCTTGCCGAACTGGACAAGGAACTGCGCGGCGTCGTCGACAAGGCGGCGAAGAGCGAGAGCTGGCTGGAGTTTAGCCGCTATACCCGCGCGCTGTTCGATTTCGCCAATGGCGACCTGTCGGCCTTCTTCTTCGATATCCGTAAGGACAGCCTCTATTGCGATGCGAAGAGCGACCCGCGCCGGCGCGCTTATCGCACGCTGCTCGACACGCTGTTCCATGCGCTGGTGCGCTATGTCGCGCCGATCATCCCCTTCACGGCCGAGGAAGTGTGGCAGAGCCGCTTCCCAAGCGACGAGGAAAGCGTCCATTTCCTCGAATGGC
>JBEVMZ010000126.1:0-5159 GCA_040508335.1 Sphingobium sp. | reverse complement strand
GGTTGAGGCTGGCGGCTTTTCTATCATCCGTTCAGATCGAACGAGGCGCCTCAGCGCGGGGGACGACCGCCGCCCGCTCCGCCGGTACGCTGCACAGCGCCCTTATGTGTTCCCACGGCTGCACCGCCGCCGCTGCCGGGACGGCGCGGACGACGAGCACGGTTCTCGCCATCGGCTGCGGGCTGGCGGTTCGGATCGCCGCGGCCTTCACCGCGACCCTGCTTGGCGCCATGGCGGTGGCGACCGTCGCCATTGCCGTCCTTGCGATGCTGCGGGCGCGGGCCACGGTCCGCCGCAACAGGCGCGGGGGCGGGCAGCTTCGCGGCGTTCGCGATGAAGTCCTCGGGAAGGGGCACGATCTCGCACTTCATGCGCGTGGCCTTCTCAATGGCCTTGAGGTAGGCGCGCTCTTCGTCATCCACGAAGCTGATCGAGATGCCGTCCGCGCCTGCACGCGCCGTGCGGCCGATGCGGTGGACATATTGCTCCGCGACATTGGGCAGTTCGAAGTTGAACACATGGCTGACGCCCGGCACGTCGATGCCGCGCGCGGCGATGTCGGTCGCCACCAGCAGCTTGATCTGGCCCGAACGGAACGCCTGCAATGCGGTGGTGCGCTGCGACTGGCTCTTGTTGCCGTGGATCGCCATCGACTGCACGCCCGCGCTGGTCAGGTGGCGCACGACGCGATCCGCACCATGCTTGGTGCGCGTGAAGATCAGCGCGCGCTCGATCGTCTCCCCCTTCAGCGTCAGGGTCAGCAGCGCCTGCTTCTCCTTCTGGTTCACGAAGGTCACGAACTGGCGCACGCGCTCCGCCGTGGTGGACTGCGGCGCGACCTCGACCGTCACCGGATCGGTGATGAACTGGGCCGACAGTTCTTTGATCGTCTTGGGCATGGTGGCCGAGAAGAACAGGCTCTGGCGCTTCTTGGGCAGCATCTTGGTGATGCGCTTGAGGGCGTGGATGAAGCCCAGGTCCATCATCTGATCGGCTTCGTCGAGGACGAAGACCTCGACATCGGCAAGGCTCAGCGCGCGCTGGTCGACGAGGTCGATCAGGCGGCCCGGCGTCGCGACGACGATGTCAGCGCCCTCGCGCAGCTTCTGAATCTGGCGATTGATCGGCACGCCGCCGAACACCGCTTCCACCGTGAAGGGCATGAAGCGGCCATAGTCGCGAAAGCTCTGCGCGATCTGCGCGGCCAGTTCGCGCGTGGGCGACAGCACCAGCACGCGGCAGGATTTGGAGGCACGCGGGCCGGGGTTGTTGTGGAGATAATGCAGCGTGGGCAGGGCGAACGCCGCCGTCTTGCCGGTGCCGGTCTGTGCGATGCCGCACAGGTCGCGGCCTTCCATCAGCGCAGGAATCGCCTGCGTCTGGATCGGTGTCGCGTTGACATATTTCTTGGCGGCAAGCGCCTTCAACACGGGCTCGGCGAGGCCGAGCGCGGAAAATTCAGTCATTGAGAGTCCTCGTCATGCAGGGGCGCGGCCTTGGCCATATGCGCCCTTGGTTTCAGTATCGAAACGACCCGCGTGACAAGGGAAGGTCCGTTCTACAGTCGCGCATGCCGGGTAATCCGAGCCGCTCAATTATCATGAGCTTGGCAGGATGGTCACGCCGTCTTAGCACCATGCGCGCGCCGTCCACATACGGGTAAAGCGTTCAATAATCAAGCCGGAACAAAAGTCTGTTGCGCAGGCATAATGTTTACGCGTGGTTTACCTGATATCGCGTACAAAATGGGCCGGGGCGATGGGAAACGATATGATGTCCGCTGTTCAGGCAAATGATGACGGTCTGGGAGGGAAGCTCGCCAGATGGAGCTTTGGTCTCCTCGGCCGGGACGCCGTTACCGAACCTGCGCCTTCTGCTCCTCCGCGCGATCAGGCGGGCTGCCGCATGCGCCGGGACGAGGAACGCCGCCGTGGCCTCTATGACGACATCGGCCAGTTCCTGTTCGCGCACGACCTGGACCTGACGCCGCTGAACTTCGGCCTCGCCCATGACTATATCACGGGCAACGACCTTCAGATCGAAAAGGCCGTTCGCGCGATCCTGCACGAAAAGGGCAGGCTGACCAACGGCCTTGCCGAAAGCATCGTCGCCGAACATGGCGTCAACGAGATTTCGCCCGACGATCTGGCCGAGATGCTGGATCAGGTGGAGGCGAATGTCGAGGTGCTGACCAGCATCGCCGACCACAGCAGTTCCTCCGCCAAGGATTACGGCGCCGCCCTCCAGCGGGAGGCGCATGAACTGGCGGATGGCAATGGCAGCGACGTGATCGCCAAGCTGATCGCCGTCACGCGCACCATGATCGAGCATACCCGCGATGTGGAGGTCCGCCTGCGCGACGGGCAGCAGCAGACGCGCCTGCTGCAAAAGAATCTGGAGACGGCACGGCGTGCGGCGGAGCAGGACCATCTCACCGGCCTGCCCAACCGCCGCGCGTTCGAGGCCGTGCTGCGCGATGAGGTGATCGTCGCGAGGGAACAGCAGGAAACGCTGAGCGTCGCCTTCTGCGACATCGACAATTTCAAGACGATCAACGACACCCATGGCCATGATGCGGGCGACCGTGTCCTGAAATTCGTCGCCGGACTGCTGGCGCGCGTGTCCGACGACAAATGCCATGTCGCTCGTCACGGCGGCGAGGAGTTCGTCATGCTGTTCCGGGGCCGCACGGTCGCGGAGGCCGCCAAGGTGGTTGACGACGCGCGGGAGGATATGTCCGAACGCAACCTCGTCGATCGCAAGACCGGCGAGCGCATGGATCAGGTAACCTTCTCCGGCGGGATCGCGGACGTCTTTGGCTATGACGAGCCGCGCGATGCGCTCAAGGCCGCCGACCGGGCGCTGTATCTCGCCAAGGAACATGGCCGCAATCGCGTCTATATCGCGCGCGAGACGGACTAAGTCTTTGCCACGCGGGGCAGGGCAGCCCTATACCGCGTAAATGCCCCCTAAAAATCCCGGCTCCGGCCTGAAATCTCATTCTTCCAAGGCCGGCAAGCCGCCGCGACAGCCCCGGATCAAACCCGGCATGCCGTCGCGCGACGCCGTGGTCGAGTTCATCACCAATTCGCAGACCCCCGTGGGCAAGCGGGAGATTGCCAAGGCGTTCGGGCTGCACGGGCAGGACAAGATCCTGCTCAAGGCGCTGCTCAAGGATATGGCGGACGAGGGCTTGCTCGACATCGGTCCCGCCCGCGCCTTTCACAAAATGGGCGGCGTGCCCAAGGTGACGGTGCTGCGCATCGTCGCGGTCGAGGGCGGCGTGCCCATGGCCGTGCCAGAACGCTGGGAAGCCGAAGGGATGCCGCCGCCCAAGCTGCGCGTCATCGAACGGGGCCGCCGCAGCGCTCTGGGCATAGGGGACCGCATCCTTGCACGCACGGAGGAAGCGGGCAGCGGCATGGTCGCCCACCCGATGAAGAAACTCGCCGCCGGGGCCGAGGCGCTGCTGGGCGTGCTGCACAAGGGGGAGGATGGCGCGCTGGTCCTGCGTCCGGTCGACAAGCGCATCCGCAACGAGACGCGGGTCAGCGACGCAGGCGATGCCAAGCCCGGCGACCTTGTCCTGGCAGAGGCCACCGGGCGCCCCCCGCGCATCTCGGCGCGCGTGACGACCATATTGGGCGATCCGTTCCAGGCGCGCTCGTTCAGCCTGATCGCCATCCACAAATTCGGCATCCCCCATGTCTTTGCGGAAGAGACGGAGGCGGAGGCCACGCGCGTCCACAACCTCCCCCTCGAAATCGACGCGCGGGAGGATTTGCGCGACCTGCCCATCGTCGCCATCGACCCGGTCGACGCGCGCGATTTCGACGATGCGGTCTGGGCGACGGCGGATGACGATCCGGCCAATGCGGGTGGCTTCCGCGCCATCGTCGCCATCGCCGACGTCAGCTTCTACGTCCGGCCCGGCGGCGCGCTGGACCGCGAGGCGCGGCGGCGCGGCAACAGCGTCTATTTCCCCGACCTCGTCGTGCCCATGCTGCCCCATGCGCTGTCGTCCGATATGTGCTCGCTGCGCGCGGGGGAGGATCGCGCGGCGCTCGCCTGCCACCTCACCATCGACAGCCATGGGCGGGTCACCGCCTGGCGCTTTACCCGCGCGGTGATCCGGGTCGCGGCCAATATCCCCTATGAACAGGCGCAGGCGGCCATGGACGGCCAGATCGACCACCCGCTGACCGACACGGCGCTGCGCCCGCTCTGGGCCTGTTGGCAGGCGCTGGCGAAAGCGCGCGATGCCCGCAACCCGCTCGCGCTCGACCTGCCCGAACGGCGCGTGGTGATCGACGAGGCGGGGCGCATCACCAGCATCGCCGTGCGCGAGCGGCTCGACGCGCACCGCCTGATCGAGGATTATATGATCGCGGCGAACGTCGCAGCGGCCAAGGCGCTGGAGGCGAAGAAGGCGCCCGTCATGTACCGCGACCATGAAGCGCCCAACCGCGAGAAACTCGTCGCGCTCAAGGATTATCTCGACACCTTCGACATCAGCTTCGCCCTGGGACAGGTCGTCTCGCCGGCCACCTTCAACCAGTTGATCGCCAAAATCGACGCGGAAGACCCGTCGCGTCCGCAGATCATGGAACAGATATTGCGCAGCCAGACGCAGGCCTACTACAGCCCGCGCAACATGGGGCATTTCGGTCTGGCGCTCGGCTCCTACGCCCATTTCACCTCGCCGATCCGCCGCTATGCCGACCTTCTGGTTCATCGCTCGCTGGTGGGCGCGTACAAGCTGGAAATGCCCGCGCCCAAGGACAAGCATGTCAGTCGCGAGACGGCGCTGTCGTCGGAGGACCGGCACGACATGCTGCCCATTGCCGAACGGATCAGCGATTTCGAGCGGCGTGCCATGGCGGCGGAGCGGGAGACGGTCGACCGCTATGTCGCCGCCTTTCTGGCGGAGAAGGTCGGGCAGGTGCTGGCGTGCCGCATCACTGGCGTCCAGAATTTCGGATTCTTTGCGACGGTCGAGGAACTGGGCGGCGACGGGCTGGTCCCGGTGTCCACGCTGGGCGCGGAGCGTTTCTATTATGATGAAGCGAGCCGCGCGCTGGAGGGGAATGAGACAGGCGACCGCTACGAAGTCGGCCAGCGGCTCGACCTGCGCCTCGTGGAAGCCGATCCGATCAACG
>JBEVMZ010000124.1:0-3079 GCA_040508335.1 Sphingobium sp. | reverse complement strand
CTCGACCGTCAGGCAGACGCTGGTCTTGGAGCGGATCGCCGGATCGGCCGCGAGGTGGCCAAGCCAGTCGCGTTCCTCGACGATCTTGTCGAGCGCGGCGGCATTGGCGTCGCTGCGGGCGATCAGCCCGGCTGCGCCGCCGATCGACTTGCCCCATTCGAGCGCGAAGATCGCGTCTTCGACCGCGAGCATCGAGGGGGTGTTGATCGTCTCGCCCTTGAAGACGCCTTCGGTCAGCTTGCCCTTCGATACCAAGCGGAAGACCTTGGGCAGCGGCCAGGCGGGGGTGTAGCTTTCGAGGCGCTCGACGGCGCGGGGGCCGAGGATGAGGACGCCATGACCGCCTTCGCCGCCCAGCACTTTCTGCCAGGAGAAGGTGGCGACGTCGATCTTGGCCCAGTCAATCGGATAGGCAAAGACCGCGCTGGTCGCGTCGGCGAAGGTCAGGCCTTCGCGGTCGGCCGGAATCCAGTCGGCGTTCGGCACGCGCACGCCCGAGGTGGTGCCGTTCCAGGTGAAGAGCACGTCGGTCGAGAAATCGACGGCGGTAAGATCGGGCAGCTGGCCGTAGTCGGCGCGGATGATCTTGGGATCGAGCTTCAACTGCTTGGCCGCATCGGTAACCCAGCCTTCGCCGAAGCTTTCCCAGGCGAGCGTCGTGACGGGGCGCGCGCCCAGCATTGTCCACATCGCCATTTCAAAAGCGCCGGTGTCGGAGCCTGGCACGATGCCGATGCGGTGCGTGTCGGGAAGTTTCAGCAGCTCGCGCATCAGGTCGATGCAGTAGGCAAGGCGGTTCTTGCCGATTTTCGAGCGATGCGAGCGGCCGAGCGACTCGGCGGCGAGCTTGTCGGCGCTCCAGACGGGCGGCTTGGCGCAGGGGCCGGACGAGAAATAGGGGCGTGCCGGAAGGGTCGTCGGCTTGGCCACAGGCGCAATAGTGGCGTCGGCGGCAGTCAAATCAGTCATGGTATGCTTCTCCTCGCAGAGAGCACGCGCGGCGTTGGGACCGCGTGGCCCGGTTGCCGCACTAAGCATCTGCGCGACCCTGTCAACCTTCCCAAGAAAATGCGACGAGCCGAATGCGATGTTAACCTTCGTCTCAGCCGCCTTTGGTAAAAGCAGCCGTCATGGTGATGCGGTCCCCCCTCTTCCGCTGTGCTGCGCGGATGTCATTACTGGCCCCTCTGGTCGTGCTGGGCGCGTGCAGCGGCGATCTCGTGCCCAAGGGGCGCGTGGCGAAATCCGTGCGACCGCCCGCGGCGCGCCCGCCGGTCGCGCAGTCCTTCGATCTTAACCAATGCCATGCGAAACTCGCCACGGCGGCCGTGGCCTTCACCCCCTTGCCCGACAAGCGCTTTGGCGGCGGGTGCAGTGCGGTGGGCAGCGTCAAGCTGCTCGACATCGGCGTGCCGACGACCAATTTGGGCGCCATGACCTGCGACCTCGCCGCGCATTTCGCAGCCTGGGCGAAATATGGCGTGCAGCCGGCTGCCCGCATGCTGCTGGGCGCTGAAGTCGTGCGAATCGAAACGTTCGGCACCTATAATTGCCGCCCGATCGCGGGCAGCGCCAAATTGTCCGAACATGCGCACAGCAATGCGGTTGATGTGTCCGCCTTCGTGCTAGACGACGGACGGCGCATCACGCTGACTGGCGGCTGGGATGGGGATGCGCGCTCCGCCAGGTTCCTGCGCGTGGTGCGGGCGAGCGCGTGCAAGCGTTTTCGCACGGTGCTGAGCCCCGATTACAATGCGGCGCATCGCGACCATCTGCATTTCGACATGGGTGGCCGCGGCGGCTTTTGCCGCTGAGTGGAAAAGGAGAACGCGGCGGCTTTTGCGGCTGGCGTCTTGGTTTTGTCGCCTGCGCATATTAGGTCGCGGCGATGAGCAAACCCGAAATCGATACGCCCAAATTCCGTCCCGCCCGCGAGGAAGCGGCCGACGCGCGCAATGCCGTGGGCACGCCGCAGACGCGCAGCAACGCCTATCGCCTCGCCTTTCAGGACACCGATTTTCTGTTGCGCGAGGATCTGCGCCCGGTCCGCTTCCAGCTGGAACTGCTCAAGCCCCAGTTGCTGATGGACGAGGCGCGGATCGATTCGACCTTCGTCTTCTACGGCTCCGCGCGCATTCCGCATCCGGAGGAGGTGCAGGCGCGGATCGACGCCGCGACCACCGATCGGCAGCGGCGGATCGCCGAAAATCTCGGCCGCAAGGCGCGCTATTATGACGAGGCGCGCAAGCTCGCCCGCATTGCCGCACAATATCCGGTCAATGAGGAGGGGTGCCGCCATTTCGTCGTAACCTCGGGCGGCGGTCCTTCGATCATGGAGGCGGCCAATCGCGGTGCGGCCGATGTCGGCGCCGAATCGATCGGCATGAACATCGTCCTGCCGCACGAGCAGGCGCCCAACCGCTTCGTCACGCCCGAACTGTCGTTCCAATTCCACTATTTTGCGCTGCGCAAGATGCACTTCCTGCTGCGGGCGCGGGCGCTGGCTGTCTTCCCCGGCGGCTTCGGCACGTTCGACGAGATGTTCGAGCTGCTGACCCTGATCCAGACCGGCAAGATGAAACCGATCCCGATTTTGCTGTTCGGGCGCGACTTCTGGAAACGGGTGGTCGATTTCGAGGCACTGGCCGACGAGGGCGTGATTTCGCCTGCCGATCTCGACCTCCTGACCTGGGTCGAAACGGCGGAAGAGGCGTGGGAGGCAGTGCAATCCTTCTACAAGGATATGGAAAGCCCTGCATGCTGAAGCCATCCCCTGTGGCTCTTGCGCGCCCCGTCCGGGCGGACTAACGCGCGCTGATGCTGCCCGCGCTTGCCCATGTCGATTGCTGGATCTTCGATCTCGACAATACGCTTTATCCGGCCAAGGCGGACCTGTTCGCGCTGATCGACGTCAAGATGGGCGAGTTCGTACAGGGGCTGCTGGGCTGCGATGCGCAGGTCGCGCGGGAAACGCAGAAGCGCTATTTCATGGAGCATGGCACGACGCTCTCGGGCCTGATGCGCCATCATGACATAGAGCCGCGCGCCTTCCTCGATTTCGTCCACGATATTTCCATGG
>JBEVMZ010000102.1:0-39521 GCA_040508335.1 Sphingobium sp. | reverse complement strand
TCCTTTACCCCGCGAGCGTAGAAACCTTGAAAGGCCGGCGAGCGCGCGCCGGTCGAAAGGGAGCTACGATGAACGACAGGGCGATACGCCACGAAGAACGGGGCATAGCGTGGACGCTCGATACGATGGTCGAAGCGGACGGCAGCGCGGGCCACGCCTATGTGCACCGCGCGAGCGACATATCCAGCCGCAGCGCGATGCTGGCCTTGCCCGACATGGCCGACGCGGCCTATCATCTTTGCCTGCTGCATGGCCGCCATCCAGGGGTCATCGATCATGCCGCCACCCGCTCGGCGGACAATGCGGCGCGCGCCTGGTTGATCCAGTCGGCAGACGGTTTCGCGCAGGAGCGCGCCTATCTGACACAGGTGACGGTTGCGCTCGGCCCGGTGCCCAGCACGGCAGGACAGGCCGATTGCGAGGCAACGGTGAGCCAGCAGCGGCACGCGCTCGACATGCTCGCCCAATCCGACCGCCGCGGCTGCGCCATCGGCGCGGCGATCGCGCTGACGCTCGATTGGCATGCGGTACGCCATATGCTCGATACAGCGGCCATCCGCATCGGGATCGAACCGCTGCCCTGTGCCTTGCCGGACCGCCCCGCAACGCTCAAAGTCGTCGACGCGCTCGGCGGCGGCGAGGGTATCGACAGGGCCATCAAGTTCGGAGCGCGTCAGTTACTCGCGCAGCATCGCGGGCTCTGGGATCTCCTTTCCGCCCGTGCGCAGGTTCGCGCCGCCAGCGCATAAACGCATTGCGCCTGCCCATCGCTTTGCCTAGTCCCTGGCACCAGATGAATATCAGGTGGTAGACAGATGCGCTTTCAAGGCACCAGCGACTATGTCGCGACAGATGATCTAAAAGTTGCCGTCAACGCCGCAGTTCTGCTGCGGCGGCCGTTGCTGGTGAAGGGGGAACCGGGCACCGGCAAGACCGTGCTTGCGCAGGAAATAGCCAAGGCGCTGGACGCTCCGCTGATCGAATGGAACGTCAAATCGACGACCAAGGCGCATCAGGGCCTGTATGAATATGATGCCGTCGCCCGACTGCGCGACGGACAGCTCGGCGACAGCCGTGTCCATGACATCGGAAACTACATCCGCAAGGGCAAGCTGTGGGAGGCCTTCACCTCGCCCAAATTGCCGGTGCTTCTTATTGACGAGATCGACAAGGCCGATATCGAGTTCCCCAACGATCTGCTCCAGGAGCTCGATCGCATGGCGTTTCACGTCTACGAGACGGGCGAGACGATCGCGGCGGCAGAGCGGCCAGTCGTAGTCATCACATCCAACAACGAGAAGGAATTGCCTGACGCTTTCCTGCGCCGCTGTTTTTTCCATTATATCAAGTTTCCGGATCGCGAGACGATGCAGGCGATCGTCGACGTCCATTTCCCCGGCATACAGAAGCTTCTGGTCAGCCGCGCGATGGACATATTCTACGATCTGCGCGAGGTGCCGGGCCTCAAGAAAAAGCCTTCAACCTCTGAGCTGCTCGACTGGCTCAAGCTGCTGCTCAACGAAGATATGCCACTCGACGTCCTCCAGAACAGCGATCCCAACAAGGCGATCCCGCCACTGCATGGCGCGCTGCTCAAGAATGAGCAGGACATCATGATGTTCGAGCGGCTGGCCTTTATGGCGCGCCGGCAGGGGCGCTAAGCCCCCACGCGCGGATGCGCACGGAGGGTCTCCAACCATGCCCCATCACGCCGGATGCCTTTGTGGCCGGGTACGCATCACCATCGACGCGCAGCCGATGGCGGCGCGCCAGTGCTGGTGCCGTCTGTGTCAGTATCTGGGCGGCGGAACGGGGCCGGTCAATGTCTGCTTCCCTTCGGACAAGGTGGCGGTGACCGGAACGGTACGCTGGCATGAGAGCATCGCGGATAGCGGCAATACGATGAGGCGCGGCTTTTGCCCGGAATGCGGCACCCCGCTCTTCAGCCTCGCCAAGGCACGTCCCCATCTGACCTTCATCCGCGCCGGTGCGCTCGACGATCCCGGCCTGTTGGGTCCGCAGGCCATTATCTGGACGAACGCAGCGCCGGCATGGGCACATCTCGATCCCGACCTGCCGCATCATGCAGCGCAAACACCGCCCGTCGCCTGAACGAGCGGCCGGGCTAAGCCTCAATCATAGCCTTCATCGGCATAGCCTTCGGCCAGGTCCGAGAAGCGCGTGATCTTTGCATCGAACTTCAGCCTGATGCGCCCGGTCGAACCGTGGCGCTGCTTGGCGATGATAAGTTCGGCAAGGCCATAGATGCGCTCCATTTCCTGCGCCCACTCCATATGTTCGGAGCTTTCCTTGTTCCCCGGCTCTTTGGCGGCGACATAATAATCCTCGCGGAACACGAACCAGACCATATCGGCGTCCTGCTCGATCGAGCCCGATTCGCGCAGATCCGACAGCTGGGGCCGTTTGTCCTCGCGCTGCTCGACCGCACGGCTAAGCTGCGACAGCGCCAGCACGGGCACGTTCAGTTCCTTGGCCAGAGTCTTCAGGCCGCGTGAGATTTCGGAGATTTCCTGCACGCGATTTTCCCCGCCGCGGCCGGTGCCCTGAAGCAGCTGAAGATAATCGACGACGATAAGGCCCACGTCGTGGCGCCGCTTCAGGCGCCGCGCCCGCGTGCGCAGCGCCGCGATGGTAAGGCCGGGCGTATCGTCGATGAAAAGCGGCAGTTCCTGCAACTCCCGCGCGGCGCGCGAGAGGTTCTGGAAGTCGGCCCGGCTGATCTTGCCCATGCGCAGCGCTTCGCCGCTGATCCCCGATTGTTCGGCCAGAACGCGCGTGGCGAGCTGATCGGCGGACATTTCGAGGCTGAAGAAGGCGGTCTTGGCGCCCATATTCTTGTCGGCCGCTATGCCGTCGGCATTGTCCCTGACCCAGCGCGAAGCGGCGTTGTAAGCGATGTTGGTCGCCAGCGACGTCTTGCCCATGCCCGGCCGTCCGGCCAGGATCATAAGGTCGCTGTTATGCAGGCCGCCGATCTTGGCGTTTAGGCTGGCGATACCCGTGGTCGTGCCCGACAGATGGCCGCCGCTGTTGAGCGCACGCTCGGCGACCTGGACAGCCATCGTCGTCGCCGTGGCGAAGCTCTTGACCGAGCCGACCTCCCCTTCCCCTTCCGCGACCTTGTAGAGCGCCACTTCGGCCTGTTCGATCTGCTCGCGCGGATTGACGTCCTCGCTCGTATCGAGCGCGCATTCGACCAGTTCGCGCCCGACCCCGACCAACTGCCGCAACAGCGCGAGATCATAAATCTGCCGCGCAAAATCACGCGCGCCGATCAGCGCCGCGCCATTGCCGGTCAACTGCGCCAGATAGGCGGCACCGCCCAGTTCCTTGAGCGCCGGGTCCTGTTCCAGCAGGGGTTTCAAGGTCACCGGATTGGCGATCATGTCGCGGTCGAGCAACCGCATCACCGCGTCATAGATACGCCCGTGCAGCGGCTCGTAAAAATGCTCGGCCTTCAGGCGAAGCTGGACATCCTCGCCGATCCGGTTGTCGATCATCAGCGCGCCCAGCAGCGCCGCCTCCGCCTCCACATTGCGGGGCAGTTCCGGTCCGCCAGACTCGGACTGCGCGGGAATTTTCAAAATTTCGGCCATTCCCTTCCTTTCGCGCCCCGCCGCGCGGCTTGCAAGCGCCGAGCGACGATCCGGGAGAACCGATTGTGGATGCCCTGTGGACAAGTCTTGCTTGCAATTCGTGCAACCTGCGATCAGTGACGGAAGCTTCGCCATGGCCGATCCACGCATCATCGACATCGCGCTCGACGAGCGGACGATCCTTTGGCGCAGCGCTGACGTCGAGCAGGAACGACGCATCGCCATTTTCGATCTGCTGGAGGATAATCATTTCGCACCGCAGCGCGTCCATGCCGACGGCTATGCCGGGCCCTATAGGGTCATGCTGCGCGTCGAGGAAGGACGGCTGGTCATCGAAATTCGGCGGGCGGACGACAGCCCGCTTGAAGCGATCATCCTGTCGCTTGGCCGGTTCCGTCGTCCGATCCGGGATTATTTCGCGATTTGCGACAGCTATTATCAGGCAATCAGCAACGCCTCGCCGCAACAGATCGAAACGGTCGACATGGCGCGGCGGGGTATCCACAATCAGGCTGCCGAAATGCTGATGGAACGGCTGGACGGCAAGGTCGAGGTCGATTTCGACACGGCGCGACGGCTCTTCACGCTGATCTGCGTGCTGCACATCAAAGGTTAAGATCATTTCATGCGACTGACATTGGGGCAAATGCTCGCACGGCTGGGCACGGGGTTGCTCATCGGAACAATGTTGGCACTCATTCTTTGGCAGCAGGCGCGTGTCTGGGCACCCAAGCGGGAAGATTTTCCGTTGCAGGGCATCTCGATCGACTCGCGCAACGGCAGCATCGAATGGGGAACGATCGCGGCGCAGGGCGCAGACTTCGCCTATATCCGTGCGACCGATGGCGTGCGCCGCGACCCGCTCTTCACGCGCCACTGGGCCGACGCGCGGGCAGCGGGCCTCCGCTACGGCGCGGCGCTCGACTATGATCTGTGCCGTCCAGCCGCCGACCAGGCGACCCGCTTCATCACGACGGTCCAACGCGACAACGCCGCACTGCCGCCGGTCGTGAGGCTGGACTTTCGCGCTACTTGCAAGGCACGACCCGCGCGTGACGCGGTGCTGACCGAGCTTTCGACGTTGATGGGCGTGATCGAGCCCTATGTGGGCAAGCCGGTGCTGCTCAACGTCAGCAAGGCCTTCGACAGTGCTTATGCCATCGGTGCAGGGCTCAACCGGAAATTATGGCTGAGCGGCAATTTCCTCCGCCCGGATTATGCCGGTCGCAAATGGGTGATGTGGACAGCAAGCGACATGCGGCATATCGACGGCGTGGAGGGTCCGGTACAATGGAATGTGGTCGCGCATGACGCAGAATGACGGCGCGGCCGCTACGCTGATCGACGCGGCGCGCGCGGCCCTGATCAATGCGCATGCGCCCTATAGCAGGTTCGCGGTCGGCGCGGCGGTGCGGCTGATCGACGGGGCGATCGTTGCCGGCAGCAATTTCGAAAATGCGAGCTCCGGCCTGTCGCTTTGCGCAGAGACGGTGGCGCTTGGCACGGTCAATTCATTGGGGCGGCTGCGGGACGTGACCGAAATCGCGGTCGTCGGCGGCGCAATCGCCGCGGACGGGTCGGTCGGGGGCGAAGCACTTATCTCCCCTTGCGGTCGCTGTCGTCAGGTCATCAACGAAGCCGAGCAGATGGGCGGGCGTGCCATCGCGATCCTCTGCGCCGCGCCGGTCGGCGACTCCTGGGTCGAGCATCGGCTCGCCGACCTTCTCCCCCATGCCTTCGGCCCCGCAGACCTGGGCCTCGCCCCGCTTTCGAAAGACTGAAAAACCATGGCCATAATGTCCGACAAGTGGATTCGCGCCCAGGCACAGGGCCAAGGCATGATCGAACCTTTCGTCGAAAATCAGCGGCGGGACGGCTGCATCAGCTACGGCCTATCCTCCTACGGTTATGACGCCCGCGTCGCGGACGAATTCAAGATTTTCACCAATGTCGACAGTGCGATCGTCGACCCCAAAAATTTCGACGCAAACAGCTTCGTCGACCGGCGGACCAACGTTTGCGTTATCCCGCCCAACAGCTTCGCCCTTGCGCGGACGGTTGAGTATTTTCGCGTGCCGCGCGACGTGCTGGTGATCTGTCTGGGCAAATCCACCTATGCGCGCTGCGGCATCATCGTGAACGTCACCCCGCTCGAACCGGGTTGGGAAGGGCATGTGACGCTGGAATTTTCCAACACCACGCCCCTGCCCGCCCGCATCTATGCCAATGAGGGCGCCTGCCAGTTCCTCTTCCTTCAGGGCAATGAACCCTGCGAGGTCAGCTATGCAGACCGGGCCGGCAAATATATGGGGCAACAAGGCGTGACCTTGCCCAAATTATAGGGCGCAGCAGCTCAAACCTCAGTCGACGCCAGCCATTCGGCGATCATCGCCCGCCCGGCGGCGACCGCCCCGGAGCCATGTTCATCGTGATCGCGGCGAAGGGCAATGCAACATTGCCGGGCGTCGTCGAGATCGGCCGAAAAATGGTTGAGCCATTCCTCGAACCGGGGGTCTTCTCCCATCTCCGCGTGAAATTGCAGGGCCAGCAGATTGCGCCCCCGCCGAAACGCCTGATGCGCATAGGCTGAGGTCGACGCCAGCAGTTCGACATTGTCGGGCAGATCGAACGTGTCGCTATGCCAGTGTAAGACGGGGACACCGTCCAGATTGCGAAGGGGCGAGGCCTTGCCGGCGTCATTGACCGCAACTGGCGCGAAGCCCAGCTCCCACGCGCCGCCGGGATAGACCGGCGCGCCCAGCGCCGCGGCGATCATCTGGCTGCCGAGGCACACGCCCAGCGTCGGGCGGTCGGCATTCAACCGGGCGGCGAGCTTTTCAAGCTGAACCGGAATCCACGGGTGGAGCGCCGTTTCATACACGCCCATCGGGCCACCCATCATGATCAGCAGATCGGGCGCGCAGAGGTCGACATGCGCGAAGGCAGCATCGGCGACATCGATCCGCTCGATAGCATAGCCGGCCGCTTCGATCGGCTGGAGGAACCCCGCGGCGCCTTCTCGCGGGACATGGCGGACGATCAATGCCTTCTTCATCTCACCCATGACCATAAGGCATTGGCGGAGAAGCGAAACAGACCTGATCTTGCGGGGCCAAAATGCCAGCTTTCCCTCGGCCCGCCTTATCGACCGATGAGCGGCGTCGGCGAGCGTCGATGAAAAGGCAGTTGCCTGGCCGGCGCCTAGTGCGTGCGGCTGGTAACGTCCGCAGTTCCGTCGGCGCGGATCGCGATGAGATGGGCGCTGTCGTCGTTGCATCGCGCGCGCCAGCCCATGACGCCGGGGCGCACCTCCACCCGCTCAGAGCCGGTCACCGCGACGCAGGTTGCGCCCGACGCCCGTATCGCCCGCTCGAACACGCCGTTGCGCTGCATATCGTCTAGCGCGGCAACCTGCGCCGCCGCACCGGTCTCGGCGGCTGGCTTGCGGGACTGTCCCTCGGGCGCCTCGCCACCGCAGGCCGTCAGGGCCGAGAGCGCGGCAATCATCATCAAGCTTCGCATCAGTCGCTCCCGCATTTCACTTGGCTTCGCGCGGCCGAGGGCCACGACACGACGATAGGCCGTGGGTGAGAGAATAGCATCGGCGAAAAAGCGCGCCCGGCAAAGAAAAAGGGCCCTCTCCTCAAGGAGAAGGCCCTTTTTCTTACGTCCTGGTCCGATCAGGCGGCGAGCTTGCGCAGCACATAAGGCAGGATGCCGCCGTTCAGGAAATATTCCAGCTCATTGAGCGTATCGATGCGGCAACGTGCGACCAGCGTGAAGGTCGAGCCATCGGCGCGCTTGACGATGACGTCCACGTCCTGACGCGGCTTCAGACCCGCGACATTCTGGATCGTGAAGCTTTCGTCACCCGTCAGGCCGAGCGTATCCTTGCTCTCGCCATCCTTGAACTGGAGCGGCAGGACGCCCATGCCGACCAAGTTCGAACGGTGGATGCGCTCGAAGCTTTCAACGATCACGGCGCGAACGCCGAGCAGCGCGGTGCCCTTCGCTGCCCAGTCACGTGACGAACCGGGGCCATATTCCTTGCCGCCGACGACGACGAGCGAGGTGCCGTCCGCCTTGTGCTTCATGGCCGCGTCATAGATCGCCATGGTTTCGCCTTCATAGCGGGTCATGCCGCCTTCGACGCCGTCCAGCATCAGGTTCTTGATGCGGATATTGGCGAAGGTGCCGCGCATCATGACTTCATGATGACCGCGACGCGCGCCATAGCTGTTGAAGTCGGCCTGGCTCACCTGATGCTCGGTCAGCCACTTGCCAGCCGGCGAGGTCGCCTTGATCGAACCGGCGGGCGAGATGTGGTCGGTGGTGATCGAGTCGCCGAAGATGGCGAGCGGCTTTGCCTCGATGATGTCCGTCACCGCGCTCGGCGTCATCGACATGCCTTCGAAATAGGGCGGGTTCGCGACATAGGTGGAGCCGGGGCGCCAGCTGTAGGTCGCGGTGCCGGTGACGTCGATCGCCTGCCAGCGCGCATCGCCGGTGAAGACCGTCGAATAGCGGCTGACGAACATGTCGCGGGTCAGCGCGCCGTCCATGACCGAACGGACTTCCTCGTTGGTCGGCCAGATGTCCTTAAGATAGACCGCCTCACCGTTCGAGCCGTTGCCGATGGGTGTGTTGACGAAGTCCGTAGTCACCGTGCCCTTGAGAGCATAGGCAACGACCAGCGGCGGGCTGGCGAGGAAGTTCGCGCGCACGTCGGCCGACACGCGACCTTCAAAGTTGCGGTTGCCCGACAGAACGGACGCAGCAACGATGTCGTTTGTGTTGATCGCCTTGCTGATGGGTTCGGCAAGCGGACCCGAATTGCCGATGCAGGTGGTGCAGCCATAGCCGACGAGGTTGAAACCGACCTGGTCGAGATAGGTCTGAAGGCCTGCCTTCTCCAGATAGTCGGTGACGACCTGGCTGCCGGGGGCGAGCGAGGTCTTGACCCAGGGCTGGGGCTTCAAACCCTTTTCGACCGCCTTCTTGGCGACGAGGCCGGCGGCGACGAGAACGCCGGGGTTTGAAGTGTTGGTGCAGCTGGTGATCGCGGCGATGACAACGTCGCCGTCACCAATGTCATGATCGCGGCCCTCGACGGCGACGCGTGCGGGCGCGGCCTTCTTGTAAACCTTGGCGAGGTCGGCGTTGAACACATCGTCGACTTCACCAAGCAGCACCTTGTCCTGCGGACGCTTGGGGCCGGCAAGCGAAGGCTCGACGGTCGACATGTCGAGTTCGAGAACGTCGGTGAAGATCGGCTCCACCGAAGGATCGAGCCAGAAGCCCTGTTCCTTGGCATAGGCCTCGACCAACGCGACATTTTCTTCCGACCGGCCGGTCAGGCGCATATAGTCCAGCGTCTTGTCGTCGATGCCGAAGAAGCCACAGGTCGCGCCATATTCGGGCGCCATATTGGCGAGCGTCGCGCGGTCGGCGAGACTGAGCGAGGCAAGGCCGGGGCCGAAATATTCAACGAAGCGGCCTACGACGCCCTTAGCGCGCAGCATCTGGGTGGCGGTGAGCACCAGGTCGGTGGCGGTGATGCCTTCCTTAAGCGCGCCCGTCAGCTTGAAGCCGACGACTTCCGGAATGAGCATCGAAACCGGCTGCCCCAGCATCGCGGCTTCCGCCTCGATCCCGCCGACGCCCCAGCCGAGCACGCCGAGACCGTTGATCATCGTGGTGTGGCTGTCGGTGCCGACGCAGGTGTCGGGATAGGCGACGGTGACGCCATTCTCATCCTGCGACGACCAGACGGCCTGCGCGATATTTTCCAGATTCACCTGATGGCAGATGCCGGTGCCGGGAGGGACGACCTTGAAATTGTCGAGGCTCTTGGAACCCCATTTCAGGAAGTCGTAGCGCTCCATATTGCGCTGATATTCCAGCTCCACATTGTCCTCGAACGCCGTGGGCGTGCCGAATTCGTCGACCATGACGCTGTGGTCGATGACGAGATGGACGGGCACTTGCGGGTTGATCTTGCTGGCGTCGGCGCCGAGCGCGTTCATCGCGTCGCGCATCGCGGCGAGATCGACCACGCAGGGAACGCCGGTGAAATCCTGCATCAGCACGCGCGCGGGGCGATACTGGATTTCCCGCTCCGACTTGCCGCGATCCTGCTGCCAGTCGACGATCGCCTTGATATCCTCGATCGTGACGGTCTTGCCGTCTTCGAAGCGAAGGAGATTTTCCAGCAGCACCTTCATGGAGAAGGGGAGCTTCGACACATCGCCGAGCTTGGCGGCCGCCTTTTTCAGCGAATAGATGGCGACGTCCTTGCCGCCGACATTAAGCGTGTCGCGCGTGCCGAGTGAATCCTGTCCGATGGCGGTCATAAGTCGTGCGTCTCCTCGCGAAAGCCCCGGCCCAGGGCGGGAGGAAGGCGCCTGACCGCCGGATCTGCACCGAACGGCTCACCGACGGGATGCGCCCCAACCTTGGGTCGAAGCAGGTATGTCCCGATGGTGCTGCGCCATAAGGATTGCTGGCCGTGAGTCAATCACCTAGCGCATGCAGCCAGCGGCCGAACGCATATCCGGCCACCGGTCACAGGGTGGAAACGCCCTCTACCTCCACGACATCGCCCTCCACGCGGCAACCACGCACGCGAACATGCTTTTCGACATGGTCGACCGGAACGCGCAGCAAGACGAGCCGATATGTGCCGCCGGCATCGCGACGGAGCAGGAAGCCTGCCCCATCGCGTACCAGGCGGCCGGTCTCGTCCACAGGCTCGCCAGTGCTGGCCATCGCGTCAGTCGAGGCTCTTCTTGATCCCCCGTCCGGCCATGATGCCCAGCACCAGGAATATCAGGAACAGGACGATCGCGACTACGAAGAGGAATTTAGCGATACCGACGAACGTGCCCGCCGCGCCGCCAAAGCCCAATATGGCCAGCACTGCGGCGATGACGAGAGAGATGATGGCAAGTCGGATCATCTGGTAAAGTCCTTTCCGTTGAGGGGAGTTGGAAAGGAAACGGCTGCAACTTCGCAGATGTTCCGGTGGGACGAGGATAGCGGAACGCGAGGGTGGCCGGCGGGCTATATCCAGCCTTCGAGCACCTGATTGGGCGGGCGATGGCCATCTGCCCAGGCGCGGATATTGGCGACGACGCGCGCGCCCGTGGCTTCGCGCCCCTCGAACGTCGCAGACCCCATATGCGGCAGCAATACCACGTTCGACAGTCCGAGCAGGCGATGATCGACGGCCGGCTCATGCGTATAGACGTCAAGGCCCGCGCCAGCGATCCGCTGCCCCTCCAGCGCCGCGACCAGAGCGTCTTCGTCGGTAATTTCGGCGCGCGACGTATTAATGAGATAGGCGTCCGTCCGCATCAGCGCGATCCGGCGCGCGTCGATCATCCCGCGGCTGTCGGCGTTCGACGGACAATGGATCGATACGATGTCGCTGTTCGCCAGCAGCGCGTCCAGATCAGGCTGCCAAGCGGCGTCCAACCGCTGTTCGACCTCTAACGGCAGGCGGTGGCGGTTATGATAGGCGATCGACAGGCCGAAGGCGCGGGCGCGCGCGGCGACCGCCCGGCCGATCCGGCCCATGCCGATGATGCCAAGGCGCTTGCCGCCGATACGATGGCCGAGCATGCCCGACGGGCTCCATCCGCTCCATTGCCCGGCACGGACCAGCTTCTCCCCCTCGGCTAGGCGCCGGGGGACGCTCAGGATGAGCGCCATCGTCATGTCGGCGGTATCCTCCGTCAGGACCCCGGGCGTGTTGGTGACGATGATGCCACGCCGCTGCGCCGCGCCCAGATCGATATGATCGACACCAGCGCCGAAGCTGGCGATCATCTGAAGCCGGTCTGGCGCGCTATCGATAAGCGCGCCGGTGATCGCATCGTTGATGCAAGGGACCAGCACGTCGCATTGGGCCATGGCGGCGGCCAGCGCCTCCTTGTCCATCGGCCGATCGTCCGGACTGAAACGGGCGTCGAACAGTTCAGCCATGCGGGCTTCGACAGCAGCGGGCAAGCGCCGGGTGACGATGACATGCGGCTTGGCGGGGCGCGGTTTCCTGGCCATGGGCAAGGCGCTATTGCCGGCCGCCCGCCTGGTCAAGAACTTATGCCCCTCAAGCGCGCACGCCATGGTTGCAGCGATAGCCGCGCTCCGTCTATTGTGCTGCGTGGGGGCCAGGAAGGAACAGGAATGAAGCGCTTTTTACCGGCCATTGCGGTCTTGGCCGGGCTGGCGACGTTTATGGGGATGGCGCCGGATACGCGCGCCGCGCCTGCACGGCAGACGCCTTATTGGGCGTCGATCTCCGAAGGGGAGGCGCGCATGCGCGTCGGACCCAGCCTCGATTTTCCGTCAAGCTGGCTCTATCGTCGGCGCGATCTGCCGGTGAAGGTGGTCAAGGTGCTCGGCCAGTGGCGCAAGGTCGAGGATTGGGAGCGCACGCAGGGTTGGATGCATGTCCGCCTGCTCAGCGACACGCGCACCGCTATCGTGACCGCGCCGGAGGCGCGCATGCGCGAGACGGCGAGCGATGGCGCCCGCGTCGCCTTTCGCGCGCAAAAGGGCGTCGTCGGCCGCCTGAGTGGCTGTTCGGGCGGCTGGTGCGGGTTCGACGTGCATGGCCAACGCGGCTTCGTGCGCGTCGACGAGATTTGGGGCGGCGTGAACTGATCAGCCGCGCGTGGAGGACCGCACGTCCTCGACGGGTAAGCCTAGCGCCTCCTCCTGCCTCAGCCTGTCGACATGCATCAGCCGCTTGACCAGCGGGGCCACGGCCACCACCGCGACGCCAAGGCCGACCGACCACCAGCCGATCGTGCCATAGACGCCCAGCACACCCGCCCGCGTGGCCACGCCATCCTCGCCCCCCGTCGCGGCTGCGATCATGCCGGCGGCATATTGGCCGAGCGCCATGGCGAGGAACCAGATGCCCATCATCAGCCCGACCATGCGCGCTGGCGTCAGCTTCGACATCGCCGACAGGCCGACCGGCGACAGGCAAAGCTCGCCCATGCTGTGAAGGAAATAGAGGAGGAAGATGTAGATGACGGGCGTCAATGCGCCCTGCGTCCCCGCTCCGCCCACCAGAACAAGGAAACCCGCCCCCACCAGCATGAGCGCGATGCCGAACTTTGCGGGTGTGGAAGGCTCGAGGCCGCGGCGGGCGAGCGCGATCCACGCTGCCGCCATGACGGGTCCGAAGAGAAGTATATAGGCGGCATTGACCGACTGGAACATTGATGCAGGCACCGCGAAGCCCAAGATATTGCGGTCGGTGAAACGATCCGTAAACAGCGCCAGCGACGATCCGGTCTGCTCGTACAGTCCCCAGAAAATCGGGTTGACGACCAGCAGGAACAGGACGGCCAGCATCCGGTCTCGGCCGATCGTCTCCATCCGGAAAAACGCCTCCCACAGCAGATAGAGCGCCGCCAGCGGACCGGCGACGGCAAGCGCCCAGCCGACGACGTCATGGTTCTGGATCAGCAGCCAGCAGAAGGCGATCGCCGCAAGGCTGGAAAGATAGACGAGAGCCTCGACGCTGATCAGGCCGCCGACCTTGCGCCGCAGGGCCGTGGCATCGGGCGGCTCCCCCTGCCCGCGCAGCACCGGCTTTGCCAGCGCGAAACCGACGACGCCCGCGATCATGCCGACCGATGCCGCGCCAAAACCCCAATGCCAGCCCCATGTCTGGCCAAGCCAGCCGCAAATGATCGGTCCCAGCGTCGCGCCCAGATTGATGCCCATGTAGAAGATCGTGTAAGCCGGGTCCCGCCGCACATCGTCGCGCGGATAAAGCTGTCCCACCAGCGCCGACGAGCTTGATTTGAGAAAGCCCGTGCCGGTGATGACGGTGGCGAGGCCGAGCCAGAAGAGGCCAAGGCCAGTCGCATCGACACGGTCGCTTTCCAGGCCCAGGACGATGTGCCCCACCGCGATGACGATGCCGCCGAACAGCACGGCCTTGCGCTGCCCCAGATAGCGATCCGCCAGATAGCCACCCATCAGCGGCGACAGGTAGATCAGCGACATATAGGCGCCATAGGCGAAACTGGCTTCACGATCCGAAAAAAGGAAATGCTGCGTCAGGTAGAAGATCAGCAGCGCGCGCATCCCGTAAAAGGAAAAGCGCTCCCACATTTCGACGAAGAAAAGCAGATAAAGCCCACGCGGATGGCCGAGCCAAGTTGGCTCAACAGGCACTGTCGGGTCGTTGGTCGCCATCGGCGCTGGCATCCTGTCGGGTCGAAAGCCGGGCGGCCCGGAACCGGCATAAACTAGGCCGACAGCCATGCACCTGTCAAAATGCGGCCTTGCCCTTGCGTCGCGCGCGCTATCGGCTCATTTCGCCATGCCATGTTCAACGATCTTTCTTCCCCGCTCGCGCTGCTGCGCACCCGCAGGTCCGGCAAGCCGCGCGATCTGATCGCCCCCGGCCCCGATGCTCAGCAGCTGCGCACCATGTTGGAAATCGCGCTGCGTACCCCCGATCATGGCAAGCTGACGCCCTGGCGCTTCGTCATCGTGCCGCAGGAACGTCGCGACGCTCTCGCCAGCCTGCTCGAACGCGCCTACCGCGCCGAAAAGCCTGATGCCGGGCGGCTGGAGATCGAATCCATGCATCAGTTCGCGCGACAGGCCCCCGCACTGATCGTCGCCCTTTCCGCGCCCGCCAACACGGGCAAAATCCCGGTTTGGGAACAGGAGTTGTCCGTTGGCGCGGCGATCATGAACCTGCTGCACGGCGCGCATGCGCAGGGCTTTGCCGGCGGCTGGCTGACCGGTTGGCCAAGCTATAATGCCGAAGTCAGCGCGGCCTTCGCGGGCCCCGGCGAGCGGATCGCAGGCTTCATCTTCATCGGCACGCCCGGACGGCCACAGGACGAGCGACCCCGTCCCGATTATAACCGCATCGTATCGACCTGGGATGCTTGACGTGCATGGCTGTATTATGAGACTGATGCACCATGATCGAGGAGTCAAAACCCGTCTATCTTCGGCTGCGTGAGGTCATTGCAGCGTCGATTCTGGACGGCGATTACCGCGATGGCGATATCCTGCCATCGGTGCGCGCCTTTGCCGCGACGCAAGGCGCCAACCCGCTGACCGTGGCGAAGGCCTATCAGAGTTTTCAGGATGACGGCATCGTCCTCGTCAGGCGCGGGGTCGGCATGTTCGTGGCGCAGGGCGCGACCCGGCGGCTGCGTGAAGCAGAAAGGCGGCGCTTTCTGACCGATACCTGGCCCCCCCTCGCCGCACAGATGAAGCGGCTCGGCCTCAGCTCCGAAGATCTCGACCTTCAGCGTGCGTGAAGCCTCAGCGCGCTGAGCGGTCGCGCGGGGCGCGGGCAGCGGCCTGGGCTTCACGCAGATGCGTTCGGAAGGCCGGATCGGTCGGCGCCATTGCTACGGCTTTCTCCAGCAGGTCCACGGCCGCCTGGCCGCCGGTTTCGCTGCGGACCATGGTCCAGCCATATATGTCCGCCATCACCGGATTGGCGGGCATCAGGCGATAGGCGTATGCGGCGTAGGCCAAGGCCTTGCGCCCCTGCCCCAATTCCATCGACGCGCGCGCGAGACCGGCCAGAAGCAGAGGATCGTTGGGTCCCAACTGCCGCCGCACCGCCTCCATATAACGGACCGCCGTGCGCCAGTCCTTCGCCTGCATCGCGGCGGCGGCGGCGAGACGCTGGGCGTCGGGACTGCTCGGATTTTGGCTGAGGAACAGCCCGGCGATCTTCACCGCCCGGCCCACGTCGCCAGCGCGCGCCCATGCCGCCACCAGCCGCAACGCGGTTTCGCGGTCGAAGCGGATATTGCCTGCTGCCTCATAGCTCAGCGCCGCATCGCGCACCCGACCGCTCTCTTGAAGCGCGTCGCCCAATATGACGCGCGCGGCCGGCGCGCCGGGATTGGCCGCCGCGAGCTGCTGCGCCCTGCCCAGTGCATCCTGATTTCTTCCAGCCGAAAGCAGCGCCCGGATATAGGGGATATTGTCCTTTGCCGTCGTTGGATCGGCAGGCGGCGGGCCATAGGCAACATCCTCGAAGCGTCCCTCCATGATCGGCGCGGCGGCCGCGCGTACCGGCCAGGCGGCCCGCGTCAGCATGTCGTCCGTAAGCAGCCGATCGCCGAGCGCTTCCTGCACTCGTGCCGCCAAAGTTAGCACATAGGGATCGGCATCGCGCTGCGCGATGATCGGCGCCAGCGTCTGTGCAGCGGCGTTGAGATCGCCCGTTGCAAACAAGGCGCGACCAAGCAAGGTCCGGGCCGTGCGATTGTCCGGCTGCGCGGCCATGAGAGCGCCGAGCGCCTGGGCCCCCAGTACCGGACTTCCGTCGCTCAGGTGCAGAATGCCGCGCAACAGCATCGTCGCCGGCTCGCCGTCCAGCCGCCCGCCGGTGCGGGTCAGCAGGCTGCGCGCCAGGTCCGCATTTTCCGCGCGGGCGGCGATCACCGCCTGGATGAAATAGGCGCGGGCATGGCCGGGCGAGAGCGCCAATATCCGGCGTGTCGCACTCACACTCCGCCCCGCTTCACCGAGATCGGCCAGCGTCGCTGCATATTGGACGAGCACGGGCACCGAATCCGGTGCGACCGACAGCGCCCGTTCGAACCAGGGCAGCGCCGCCGCGAGCCCATATTGATCGCGCGCCAATTCGGCGGCCAGCGCCAGCGCCCTGATATTCTGCGGGTCGAGCTGAACCCCCTGCCGCGCCGCCGCAATCGCGCCGCCCTGATCCCCGGCAGCCAGTCGATAGCGGCCCATGTCGGCCCAGCCCTCCGCATCCTCTGGTGCCAGCGAAATCGCGCGGGCAAACGCCGTTTGCGCCTCCCCCATGCGTCCCAGATCAAGATCGGCGCGTCCTTCCACGCGCGCGGCACGCGCCGCAAAGGCGGAAGGCACGTCGGGCGCCAGCGCCTCGCGCAAGGCCCCGCGCGCGTCCCCCTGCAACAGCAGCGCTTCGGCCATAATGGCGCGTGTGGCGCCGGGCGCGATGCCCAATGTTCGCGCACGGTAGATTTCGGCCTGTGCCCCCGCGCCGTCTTCCAGCAGGATGAGCGCGCGCGCCTGCGCCAGACGCATGTCCGCGTCGCGCGGGTTCGCCCGGATGGCGTTCATGAGTTCCACGCGCGCCGTTCGCGCGTCACCGCCATCAAGCGCGGCAACACCCCGCTCATAGGCGGCGCGTCCGCTTTTTTGCTCCACCCGCCACTGCCAGAGGGCTGCGAGGCCGAGCGCGAAAAGGGCAAGGGCTGCAAAAATGAAGATGCGCTTGCGGCTCATCGATCAGCCCTGCATGCCATATTGTTTGAGAAGATCGTAAAGCGTCGGACGGCTGATCCCGAGCATTTTGGCCGCCCCTGAAATATTGCCGTCCGTCCGCGCGATGGCCCGGCGGATCGCGCGGCGGTCGGCGATTTCGCGCGCGGCCTTCAAATTGATGACGCCCGCATCCTCGGCCCCGTCGTTCAGGTCGAGATCGGCGGCGGTTACATGCTTGCCGTCGGCCATGATCACCGCGCGCTTCATGCGGTTTTCCAGTTCACGCACATTGCCGGGCCAGCCCCAGGCGTCGAGCGCGGCCAGGGCGTCGGCGGCCAGCCCCTTGACGGCCGGATTCATCTCCTTGGCAAAGCGATGCAGAAAATGCCGGGCGAGCAGCGCGGGATCGCCGGATCGTTCGCCGAGCGGTGGAATGCGCACGACGATTTCGGCAAGGCGGTAATAGAGATCTTCGCGGAACTGACCTGCCGCGATCATCTCTTCCAGATTGCGATGCGTCGCGCAAACGATGCGCGTGTCTACAGCGATAGCCTGCCGCCCGCCGACCCGTTCGATCGTGCGCTCCTGGAAGAAACGCAGCAATTTGACCTGAAGCGGCACGGGAATGTCGCCGACCTCGTCGAGGAACAGTGTACCGCGCTGCGCGGCTTCGATCTTGCCCGGCGTCGTCTTGATCGCGCCGGTGAACGCGCCTTTCTCATGACCGAAAAGCTCGGATTCCAGGAGCGTTTCGGGGATCGCCGCGCAATTGATCGCGACGAACGCGCCGTCGCGGCGGGGGCTGGCGTCGTGCAGCCCCTGCGCCAGCAATTCCTTGCCGGTTCCACTCGCGCCCAGCAGCAACACCGATACCTGCGCGCTGGCGACCCGCTCGATCGTGCGCGCGACCTTGAGCATTTCCGGCGCGGCCGTCACCATGCGGCCGAGCACGCGCCGGTCCTCCGGCGGAACATCGGCGAGCCGCGCATTTTCCCGCTCCAGCGCATGGACATGGAAGGCGCGGCGGACAATCAGGCCAAGTTCGTCAATGTCGACAGGCTTGTGATAGAAATCATAGGCGCCGCCCGCAATCGCGCTGAGCGCGCTTTCGCGCGCACCGTGGCCCGATGCGACGATGACCTTGGTATCCGGCTTGATCCGCAATATCTCGGCAAGTGTGGCGAAGCCCTCGCTCGTCCCGTCAGGGTCCGGCGGCAAGCCAAGGTCAAGCGTCACGACGTCGGGCGCTTCGGCGCGCAGCATTTCGATGGCCTCGATCCGATCACCCGCGATGAACAGGCGATAATCGTCATAGGCCCAGCGCAATTGGCGCTGAAGTCCAGGATCATCCTCCACGATCAGCAATTTGGGCCGGTTGTCGCTCATCAGGCCACCTCTTTATGATCGTCGCGCAGCGATGCGGGCGCGAGCGGCAGGCGCAGGGCGAAGCGGCTGCCCAAGCCGGGCTTGCTTTCTACATCGATGCGGCCGCCCATCGCCTGTGCCAGGCTTCGCGCCTCGAACGCGCCGATGCCAAAGCCGCCCGCCTTGCTCGAGGAGAAGGGTTTGAACAGTTCGCGGCGAATATATTCCGCCGTCATGCCCCGTCCCTGATCGACCACCTCGACCACAGCGCTGGCGTCGTCGGCGGACAATTTGATAACCACGGGCATGTCGGGGGCGCTTGCGTCGATCGCATTCTGCACGAGGTGGCTCAAAATCTGCTCCAGCCGCGCCGGATCGGCGAGCGCCAGCGGCGCCTCTCCGCGCACGACGACGTCGTGGTGCCGCATCCGCGCCCGAGCGACCTGCGTGGCAAAGCCGAGCAAATGCGTCGGCCGCGGCTCTTCGGCGCGCCCCTTGTTATGCTGCGACAGGCGGGCGAGCATCTCGTTCAGTCGGCCGACGGATTCCTTGAGCGTCACGATCATGTCGGCCCGAAATTCGGGATTGTCGGCGTGGCGATCGGCATTGCGGGCGAGCAGCGACAATTGGCTGACCAGATTCTTGACGTCATGGATGATGAAGGCGAACCGCCGATTGAACTCGTCGAAGCGCTTGGCGTCGTCCAGCGCCTGCTGCCCCTGCGCTTCGGCCAGATAGCTCGCCGCCTGACGCCCGGCCGTGCGGAGCATGTCGAAATCCTCCCAGTCGAGACGGCGGTCAATCGCCGGCCGGGCCAGCAAAATGGCACCGATCAGGCGGCGGAAATGGATGAGCGGCACTAGCGCCCAGGCGCGCTCATCCTGCCCGATCCAACATGGCAGCGGAATCGCGCCCCGCCGCGATGGACGCGCGTCGATGTCGAGAATCCAGCCGCTCTCCTCCAGCCTATGCGCCGCCTCCGCCGACAGCAGTGCGCCGCCGGGCCGTTCGCCGGGCCAGTTCCAGTCGGTTTCGAACGCCAGATCGCCCGCCTCGCTGCGCAGCATCAACAGGGCGGCGGGCGACTCGGTGATGTCCGCCACCGCCTTCGCCACACGCTTGCCCAGCGGATCGGACTGCGCGCCCGACCGGCCGATGGTTTCGCCGAAACGCATCCATTCGGCCCGATAATCATAGCGGTGCTGAAAAAAATGCTTGGCAACCTGCACCTTCCAGAAGGCGCGCAGTCGGGGCGACGGCAGCAATATGAGCGCCGTCACCGCCATGACGAACATCGCCCCGATCTCGATCTCTCGGGCATAGGCGCCTGCGACGAGCTGGATCAGCAGAGCGGCGGCCGACAGCATCACGACATAGAGGCACAGCGCCGCGAGCGAGAGCGACTGGAATGTGAGTTTGCGTGAGAGGCGCAGTCGCCCCGCCATATCCTTGCGCAAAGCTACCGCTATGACCGGCGCCAGCCCCGTCATCAGCAACCCGCGCAGGGCGTAAAGCTCCTGCGCCAGATGCGGCACGAAATAACCCAGCGCATAGAGGGACAGATCATAGGTCCACATCGCCGCCAGCGCGCCCAGCAGCAAGGCGGGCCGCGCCGGCGCGCGCGCGGGCCACTGGCTGTGAACATGATGGGCCAGCATCAGACACCCGATTGCCGTGATCATCCGCAACAGGAGGGAGGCGGTCGCGAGGCCGTCATGTAGATCGCTGTCCACCGGCGCCCGCCGCCAGCCCAGATCAGTGAAGCTCTGCAGCAGCAGCAACCCGGCGATGACGAGGTATACGAGCGCGATCGGCGCGACGGACTGTCCCCGCGCGCCCGGCGCCTGCCGCGACAGGGCGAAGAGGAACAGCAGCCAGCCGCCGTTGCGGATATTCTCGCCCAGTCCCGACAGCGGCCGCGTGACCCCGCCGAAGGACACGTAGAGCGCCCAGCAGGAGGTCAGCAGCAATGCACAAGCCAACAGGCGCGGACCGTCTGTATCGTCCCGCCGCCGAAGGATGTAGATGCCCAGCGCTGCAAACAGCACCGCCGCCAGCGCATGCCCCCAGTCACCGACGAATTGAAGCAATGCCCCCATGGCCCGCGCCGATCAGCGCGCGCCATCGGTCCAGAGGATGACGCGCACCGTCTGGATCAGGATCAGAAGATCGAGGAAAGGCGTGTAATTTTTTGCGTAGTAGAGGTCATATTCCAGCTTGTGCCGCGCATCCTCGACCGACGCGCCATAAGGATAGTTGATCTGCGCCCAGCCGGTGATGCCGGGCTTCACCATGTGCCGCTCCGCATAATAGCGCAGATGCTGTTCCAGATCCTCGACGAACTGCCGCCGTTCGGGTCGCGGACCGACGAAGCTCATCTCGCCCTTCAGCACCGTCCATGTCTGCGGCAGTTCATCGATGCGCAGCTTGCGCAGCCAGTGGCCGAGGCGGGTGACGCGCGGGTCGTCCTTTTCCGCCCAGACTGCCTGGCCGGACACTTCCGCATCCTGCCGCATCGTGCGCAGCTTCACGATCCAGAATTCCTGTCCGAACAGGCCGACGCGCTGCTGGCGGTAAAAGGCCGGCCCCTTGCTGTCGAGCTTCACCAGCAGCGCGGCAAGCAGGATCACCGGGCCGGTCAGCGCCAGCAGCAGCGCGCTGGCGAAGATGTCGAACATGCGCTTGGACACGCTCGAAAGCCGGCGCCCGGCGGAAAAGCCGTCGGAGAAGATGAGCCAGCTGGGATTGACGCTGGCCAAATCGACGCGTCCCGTTTCCCGCTCGAGGAAGGTTGATATCTCGTTTACGTGAACCCCGGTGGTCTTGATCCGCAGCAGATCCTGCAAGGGGAGCGCGTTGCGCCGTTCCTCCAGCGCCAGCACAACCTCGCTCGCGTTCAGGCGGACGACGAAGTCGGAAAGGTTGAAGATCGCGTCGCGCTTGATCGCTTCGGCGATAACCTGCTCGCCATCGTTCATCGCGATATAGCCCACGATGATGAAACCCGCGCCGCGCTTCTGTTCCAGTTCCCTGATGCGGTTCGCCCTCTGCCCTGCCCCCAGCACGACCAGCCTGCGCTTAAAGGCTTCGCCGCCCAGCATCGAACCGAGCAACAACCGCACCAGCATCAAAAGAGCAAGCGCCAGCCCCATGGCATAGAGCGAGTTGGAGCGCCAAAGGGTCATGGCCGGCATGATGAAATGCATGACCGACAGGAAGATGACGCCAAGGGAAATGGCGACCATCAAACGGGCTAAGGCAAAGCGAACCGATTGCAGCGCTTCGGTGGCGTACACGCCCACGGCGATCATGCCGGTAAGAATCGCGAGCGCAAAGGTGATGAGCGGCCACACCCGTGTGGTAATCGGCTCGACATCCATGCCGATCTGGTGTGCGCGCAGCAGCCAGCCGGCCTCCGCCGCGCAGATGAGCAGCAGAAAATCCAGCATTCCCAGCAGCAGCACTGCATGGGGGATGTAATGTTTAAACAACCGGATCATTGCCGCTCGTCGCCTGTTCGCACCGCCGAATGTCGACGGCTGATCGGCTCCTTACAGTTTTGTGTAAGAAAATCCGACGTTCAAAGGCATCGTGCCGCAAAAAAGGTAAGATTGTCTGAATGGCCGACTTGACGGTCGGCTCTTGCATCGCGTGCGCGCTGCAGATCGACTGTCAATTATCCCGACGGAGATGGTCAATAGTATCGCGGGCAGCCTCGCCCACATTTATCGCGGCATTGTCGGCCGATTCCACGGCCTCGAGCACGCTGTCGGCACCGTTCCGGTCGGCCGAGTCTCGCGTCAGGTAGAAAAAGCCGATCGCCAATATCAACGCCAGCGCGACGATCAGGAAGATGACGGCGCTTTTGCCGATCCTATCGGCTTCGTCATCGCGCGGTGATGAGAAGCCGGTCATTTGTTATGCCCCTACTGCCGACAGCAGCGGCACCATCCGGGCTTGAAAGCATTCAAGGCCCCGGTCGCCGATCATTCGCCGCTTCCACGCCGATTGCTGAGGCGGTCTACGTCAGCCATGATTTCGTCAAGCGCAGGGATTTCCCGCGTTTCTTGACCGCGCCGCGAAGGAAGGTCGCCGCTTTCCAATATCAGTTCGAGTGCAGCGCGCCCGCGCGCGACCCGGCTCTTGATGGTGCCGACGGCCACGCCGCAAATTTCCGCAGCCTCTTCATAGGCGAACCCACCCGCGCCGACGAGGATGAGCGCTTCACGCTGGGGCTGCGGCAGTTGCAGCAACGCCCGCTGCATGTCGCCCAGCTCCACATGCTTGTCCTGCCCAGCCGGCGCGGCGAGCAGACGATCTGCGGCAAGATCGTCCCATTCTCCGCGAAAGCGCGACCGACGCATTTGCGAAAGATAATGATTGCGCAGGATGATGAAGGTCCAGGCACGCATATTGGTGCCTGCCTGAAAACGCTGCCGCGCGGCCCATGCCTTGAGCAGCGTTTCCTGAACCAAGTCATCCGCCACATCCCGATTACCGGAAAGCGAGCGCCCGAAGGCGCGCAGATGCGGAATGACCGCCGCCAGTTCGCGTTTGAAGTCGCTGTCCGACAGGGTTTCACGGATTTCCGGCTGTACGCCACTACCATCCATGGAAATTATCCCCGCAACCGCCTCTACCCTCGTCGCCTGTACCGAAGTCGTCAAGGCCATATATATTTCCGCACCCTATTACCAACCACTCGGATCGTCACGCCGCTTCCATTCGTCTGCCTAGAGCAGGAGGATCACCAGCATCCCGACAATCACCAGCGGCAAGGATATGCCCAGCACATAGCGTACTATGTGAGGTGTCGACCCCGCCCGCGCATTGTCGGTGGCGATATGTTCTTGCTCGTCCGCCATCGTCCATCTCCCGATCGTTACGCATGACTAACGCAATGCGCACAGGGGGGTTCCGACAATTCGGGCGCCACGCCCGTTTAAACGGGCGCGGTTGCCTCATCGAAGAACAGCGCCTGCGAAATCGCCGCCTTGACGGTCGAACGCTGGAACGGCTTGGTGATGAGGAAGGTCGGCTCCGGCCGCTCGCCCGTCAACAGTCGCTCGGGGAAGGCGGTGATGAAGATCACGGGAACCGCAAACTCCGCCAGAATGTCCTTCACCGCGTCGATGCCGCTAGAATCGTCGGCAAGCTGGATGTCGGCAAGGACGAGGCCGGGGCGCTCGGCCATGGCTTCGCGTACCGCATCCTCGCGCGTCACGGCGATCGCGGTAACGTCATGGCCCAGATCGCGGACGATGGTTTCGATATCCATCGCGATGATCGGCTCATCCTCGATGATCAGAACCTTGGCACGCGTCTGCGATTCGATCTCGGTCAGCGCTTCGTTCACCAGCGCCTCGACATCGGCTGCGTCCATGCTGATCAGGTAAGAGACGTCTTCGACCGTGAAGCCTTCCAGCGCGGTCAGCAGCAGGGCCTGCCGGGGAAGCGGCGTCAGACGGCCGAGCCGTGCGTCCGCAACACCTTCATGTCCGTCCACGCCGGACAGGATGGGTCCATCCTCCAGATGCGAGGACGACCAGATGGCGTGGAAGGTCTTGTACAGGCCGAGGCGCGGATCGACTTCGGTTGGGAATTCTTCCGGTGCCGCGACGATGGCTTCAAGCGTCGCGCGGACATAGGCGTCGCCATGGCCCTGACTGCCGGTAAGGGCGCGAGCATAACGGCGCAGAAACGGAAGATGGGGGTGCAGTTGCTGTCCAAGCGACATCGTCAAATAATCTCCCTGCCCATTCGTGGGCGATCGTTGCGGAACACGCAGCGCGCGAGAATGGATCGACGATGCCCCAGTGGCAAGTCTAACCCCCGTTTTTCCCGGTGCTTTCACCCCGGCCAAAAAATGCTCCGGACAAGGGAACAATCGATGCGAAGATTTGTTTCACGGCCGTTGGGTTTTTTCGCTAAAGCAAAACGCTTGAGCGGTCCGGCAGTGATCGCGCATGACAGAACGGCGTTTGGCTATAATGTGCAGCGCAATGCGCTGTTTTGCGTGACAGTTGATTGCAGAGGGGCTGGTTTTGGTTTCATCGGCTACGGAACGGCAGGTAATGGACAGTGGCGACAGCGGCAACGATCCAGCTCCGGCCAGCGACGTAAAGCGCGGTACGGCGCGGAAAGGGAAAAGCGCGCCGAGGGAAGATGCGCAGCTTTCGAAAGTGCTGCGTTCGGTCTATCAAACCGCCGTCAAAGAAGAAATTCCGTCAGAAATGCTCGATCTTTTGCGCAAGCTGGATTGACTTCCTTAGCGGCGGAGCGTCCTTCCGCCATATGTCTGATTTTCTTCCGCGGCCGCCCATAGCCATGATGAACATGCTGCTCCGGTCGACCGGGCTCAAGATGTTCCTCATCCTGACGCTCGCGCTGCTGCCGCTGGGCATCTTGGCATTGTTCGCTTCGCTGCAGGCGATCCAGACCGCCGATAAGGAGAAGGAGGCGCTGCTCCGCGTCGCCGTGACGCAGAGCGCGCGCAAGCTGACGGCTGACATCAGGTCGGACGCGGCCGCTCTGCGCCTCACCGCCGATGCTTTTGCAAGCGGGCAGGCGGACGGGCGCATCTGTGAGCGCCTGAATTATTTTCTGAACGCGAACGACCAGCAAAGCGCGCATTTCTATCTGTATCGCCGCTCGGGCGAGCGGCTATGCAGTTCCCCCCTGCCTGAACCGGCTGGAATGGCGCGGTCCGACCGTTTCAAAAACGATCCGGTCGAATTGCTGCCGGAGCAAGGCTATCTCGTCAACCGCGTGTTGAGCGAGGATGGCAGCGTACTTGCCCTTTCCTATTATTCGCGACGTCACCTCGAAAGCATCGCCGATCCGGCGACCGCGCTGCAAAGCCGCCTTCTGACGCTGCGGGACGGCGACCGCACGTTGCGCGTCAGCACTTCGGGCAATGCTGCCGAAGGCCATATGTCCGCCCTATCGGCAAGGATCGAGCCACTGGATATCGAACTCACCATGTCGGTGCGCGACCCGCCTGCCACGGTTGCTCGCATGCTGTCACTCTTCCTGCCGCTCGTCATGTGGTTCGCCGCCGCCGCCATCGGCTGGTTCGTGGTAGACAGCCTCCTGATCCGCCCATTGGTTCTGCTGCGCCGTTCGGTCGCGGCCTATCATCCGGGCGAGGTGCTGGAACCGATGCGCCGCATTCGCACGCCGGCGCTGGAGATCACGGCGCTGGGCGAGACGTTTCGTGAAATCAGCGAGGACGTCGCCAGCCATGAGGCCGAGATGGCCGAGGGTCTGGCCACGCAAACCAAGCTGACGCGCGAAGTGCATCATCGGGTGAAAAACAACCTCCAGATCATTTCCAGCCTGATCAGCCTGCACGCCCGCTCCGCGCACGAGCCCGAGGCGGTGGCGGCCTATGCCTCGATCCAGCGGCGCGTGGACGCGCTGTCCGTCGTGCATCGCAACCATTTCGCGGAGCTGGAGGAAAATCGCGGCGTCGGGGTCCGTTCGCTAATCAGCGAATTATCCGCTAGCCTGCGCGGCACCGCACCGGCCGAAGCGCGGCGGTTCGGCATTCAGATCGACGCCGACAATCTGCACATCACGCAGGATATTGCCGTGCCGGTCGCCTTCCTCGTCACCGAACTGGTCGAACTGGCGATGCTCGCCGATCCGCTGGCATCGATGCAGATCACTGTTCATCAGGAGGGTGAAAATGCGAAGCGCGCAACCCTGCGCGTCGCGTCGCGGGCGCTGCGCGAAGACACGCTCGCCAATGCCCATCTGCACGACCGGTTCGACCGGGTGCTGACCGGCCTGTCGCGGCAATTGCGCTCGCCGCTCGACCATGACGGTATCACCGGAAGCTATGCCATCGACATAAGCGTTTCGGCCTGACCCGTCAGGCGCGGCCGTAGTCGGTTCGGAAGCGGGCGGCGAAGTCGGCGAAAGCGCCGGACGTGATGGCGTCGCGTATCGCCTGCATCAGCGCTTGATAGAAATGGATATTATGCTGCGTCATCAGCATCGCGCCCAGCATTTCGCCTGCCTTGACCAGATGATGGAGATAGGCGCGGCTCCACGTCGCGCAGACCGGGCAGCCGCAGCGCGGATCGAGCGGTCCCTGGTCCTCGGCAAAGCGCGCATTGCGGATGTTGAGCGGCCCGGCCCAGGTGAAGGCCTGCCCATTGCGGCCTGATCGCGTGGGCAACACGCAGTCGAACATGTCGATGCCGCGCTCGACCGCGCCGACGATGTCGTCAGGCTTGCCGACCCCCATGAGGTAACGGGGCTTGTCCGCCGGCAGCATGTCGGGCGCGAAGTCGAGCGTCGCGAACATGGCCTCCTGCCCCTCGCCCACCGCCAGTCCGCCCACCGCATAGCCGTCGAAGCCGATATCCACCAGCGCCTGTGCCGACTGTCGCCGAAGCCCTTCGTCCAGCGAGCCCTGCTGAATGCCGAACAGCGCGGCGCGCTCGGCATGCTCGCCCCCGGCATCGAAGCCCTGACGCGACCGCCGCGCCCAGCGCATCGAGCGCTCCATCGAGAAGGCGGCCTCACCATGAGAGCAACCGTTCTTCGTACATTCATCGAACGCCATGACGATGTCGCTATCTAGAAGTCGCTGGATCTCCATCGATCGCTCGGGACTCAGCATATGCTTCGACCCGTCGATATGGCTGGAAAAGGCGACCCCGTCCTCGCTTATCTTCGTCAACGAAGACAGGCTCATCACCTGATATCCGCCGCTGTCGGTCAGGATCGGGCGATCCCACCCCATGAACCCATGCAGTCCGCCCAGTCGCGCCATCCGCTCGGCGCCCGGTCGCAGCATGAGATGATAGGTATTGCCCAGGATGACGTCGGCGCCGGCTGCGCGCACTTCCGCCGGGCGCATCGCCTTAACGGTGGCGGCCGTACCCACGGGCATGAAGGCGGGCGTGCGGATTTCGCCACGGCGCATCGCGATCGACCCGGTGCGGGCCTTGCCGTCTGTGGCGGACAGAGAAAAGTGGAAACGAGGAACGGTCATCGCGGCGCACTAAACTTGCACGCGACGCCTTACAAGGCGCGTCAGCCAGACTTGGGGAATGCCGCCAACAATTCGGTCGGGTCGATATCGAAGCCCTCGACCCGTCGATAGCGCCCGATAAAGGGCAGGCAGTCGCGCGACAATATAAGGCGGCAATTGGCGCCGTTTGCTCCCCTGAGCTTCACGGACATGATTTCGCGATTCGAGCGGAAGGGATCCATGCCCCACTGGTACACGCACATGATAAACAAAGTCCGAACGTGAAAAGTTAATGCATGCTTAATGGTTAATAGTGGCACTTATACCGCTCTATAATTTATAACATTGAAAATATTATGTTTTTTAAGACACACCCGACGGGCCAGTATGGGGTTTTATGTTGCCGGCTGCGGGCGAGATTGCATCGGTCCGCCAGGACTGTTTTCTTTGCTTAACCGAAAAACAGGGGCGCAATGATGATGGAATCCGGCCGGTTCGATCCGGGAATGCAGGGCAGAGAACAAGACGGCCCGGCCGATATCCTCGTTGAGGACTTAGCCGCCCGTCCGGCGCAACTAGGGGGACAGCCTACCAACCTCTTCGACTTAGGACAGATCGACGTGCGATGGGATGCATCGGCGCGCACGCTCTGGGCCTTCATGACACCCGAAACCCGGCCCAATTATAATCCGGCGATGCTGCGCGACATTCGCGGCTGGCAGACCGAGACGAAAAAGCTGTTCGATGCGGGCGCCCTGCCCCTGCGTTACATGGTGTTGGGATCGCGCTTTCCGGGCATATTCAATCTTGGCGGCGATCTTGAATTGTTCGCTGGATGCATCGAACGGGGCGATCTGGAGGGGCTGACCCGCTATGGCCATGCCTGCATCGACGTCGTCCATCGCGCCTGGCGCAATGCCGACATGCCGGTGGTCTCCATCGCGCTGGCGCAAGGGGATGCATTGGGCGGTGGGTTTGAGGCGCTGCTGTGCTTCGATGTGGTCATCGCCGAACGCAGCGCGCGGTTCGGCGTACCTGAAATGCTGTTCGGCCTGTTCCCCGGCATGGGGGCCTATTCCATTCTTTCGCGCAAGATCGGCCGGAGAATGACCGAGCGCATGCTGCTGTCGGGCAAGGTCTATACGGCCCAAGAGATGTACGACATGGGCGTCGTCACCGTTCTGGCCGACGATGGCGCAGGCGAGCAGGCCACCCGCGACTATATCGCCGCCAATAGTCCGCATCAGCCTGGCCATGTCGGCATTTTCGAGGCAGGACGGCGCGTCGACCCGCTCGATTATGCCGAACTTTCCGACATCGTCGAAAACTGGGCCAAGACGGCGCTTAAGCTCGACCCGCGCGACCTGCGGCTCATGCGTAGGTTGGCGTCCGCCCAAACGCGGCTCAGCAGCTAAGTCCAACAGGGCTGCTAAAATCGCGGCAGCGCATTACTTGCGACAGCGACGAAGCCGCCTTCGTTGTCAGGCGTGCCACCGCATCGGCCCAAGAGAGGCGTTATAAACCCCTTCCCCCGTGGCGCCCTCGCGCATCAGCGTGAGCAAGGCGTCGGCGGGCATGGGTTTGCTCAATATATAACCCTGGACGTTGGTGAAGCCCGAATCGCGCGCATATTGCAGATGCTCCTGCGTCTCGATCCCTTCGGCGACAGTCTCCACCTCGAGCACGCGAGCGAGCGCGGCGACGGCCTGCGCGATTGCATGGTCGCGCGGATTATCCACGACGCCGCGGATGAAACTTTGGTCGATCTTGATCGTGTCAAAGGCATAGTGGCGAAGATAGGAGAGGCTCGAATAGCCCGTGCCGAAATCATCGAGGGCCAGGCGGAGCCCGATGCGCTGCAATTCGGTGAGGATTAGGTTCGTGCGGCCGCTATCTTCGAGGAAGATCGACTCCGTCACTTCAAGTTCCAGCCGACGCGCCTTCAACCCCGACTCCAGAAGCGCCGCGATCACCGCGCGCGGCAATCCGTCATTCTTGATGAGGGCGGGCGAAATGTTCACGGCGACGCGCACTTTTTCGTCCCAGTTCAGCGCCTCCCGGCACGCTTCGCCGAGCGCCCATTCGGTGAGCGGTTCGATCAGCGCGCTGCCTTCTGCGATAGGGATAAACTCGGCCGGTGATATGGTACCAAGCGTCGGATGGTCCCAGCGCAGCAATGCTTCGCAGCTTGTAATCCGTCCCGTCGCCGTTTCGAATATCGGCTGGTAATCGAGGCGCAATTCGCCATTGGCAAGTGCCGTGCGCAGGCCGGTTTCCAACTCATAAGCCCGGTTCTGCCGTTCGCGCATGGCCCAGTTGAAGAGTATGTGCCGGTTACGCCCTTCATGCTTGGCGCGGTAAAGTGCCATATCGGCATGCTGGAGCAGTTCGTCGGGATCGCGGCCATGCTCGGGCGCCACCGCCATGCCCATCGATGCCGTCACGGTCAGATGATAGCCGCCGACTTCGAAATCCGCCGTGAATTCGAGCATGATGTCACGCGCGATCGCCTCTGCCGCGCCCCGATCCGTATCCGCGCACAGGATGATGAACTCATCTCCGCCAAAGCGCGCAACATGGCCGCGTCCATCGATAGCGTGAGACAGCCGACGCGCGACGAGGCTCAAAAGCTGGTCGCCGACGATGTGGCCAAGCGTGTCGTTGATATCCTTGAAACGGTCGATATCCATCCACAGCGCGGCCATCGGCTTGTCGGCCGTTTCGCGCGTATCGAACATTTCACGCAGACGCATCTGCATCGCCATGCGATTTTCGACGCCGGTCAGGCTGTCGAAGCGCGCAAGCCGCTCGAACTTGGTGGCCAGCTGCGATTTTTCATATTTGCCCTGAAGCGCCTCGACCACGATCCGATGGGTCGTGCGGGTGATCTCTGCCATGGCGAAGACCATCAAAAAAAGCATCGCCGCCAGCACATAATAGCCAAGCCCGCCTGCGATGACGAGGCCAAGGACGGTGGGCAGCAACGCGAAACAGGTTTGGCCGACGGCGATTTGAACGCGCCCGGCGTTGCGCCCGGCGATACCGCCCGAATAGGCCGCGACCAGGCATACGCTCAATATATGCAGCGATGGGTCATGGGTCAGGATCAGTGTCGCGAAGGCCAATATGCCGAGCAGCGCGGCATAGCTCCACGCGCCCAGTTCGTAGAGGGCGCCCCAGATATCCCGGTTGGCGCGCGCGCTCGACAAATGCTTCAGAAAATAGACCGCTGAAATCACACGGCTGATTGCCACCAGGCAGATGATGACGCTGATCGCGGTGATCTGTACCAATTGCGCATTACAAGCGACAACCATGCTGAGCGTGCCGCCGGCAAGTGCGCCGATCATCAGTGAGGCAGGCGAAGCGTAGAGCGATTCGACGAGGCTGGCGCGCACCTCAGCGCTCTGCTGAGGTGGTGGCGCGAGGCGCTGGCGCAGGGAGACGCCCCAAAGGGTGAGCAGACGTGGCACTTCGCTGTGCAGCCTTGCCCGAACATGATTTCTATTTAGTAAATCGCGGCATTATCCGACTGGATCGACCTGCTCGACTTATTCAGCGCAGGCATGTGATTGGTGGCTCGCGAATATAGCGGCGCGCGATCTGCGATAATTACGCGAGCACGCCTGTTCGATGCCATGAAAAAGGCCGACGGGTCGCCCCGCCGGCCTCCTTCCATTCTGCAAAGACGCAGGGACTTAGAAGTCCATGCCGCCCATGCCGCCCATGCCGCCGGGCATTGCGGGAGCAGCGGACTTGTCTTCCGGCAGCTCGGCAATGGTCGCCTCGGTGGTGATGAGCAGGCCGGCAACCGACGCAGCGTTCTGGAGCGCGGTGCGCACGACCTTGGTGGGGTCGATGACGCCGGCGGTAACCAGGTTCTCGTAGGTGTCGGTGGCTGCGTTGAAGCCGAACGACGTGTCGCCCTGATCCAGCAGCTTGCCCGAAACGACCGCGCCGTCCTGGCCGGCATTCTGTGCGATCTGGCGGACCAGAGCGGTCAGCGACTTGCGAACGATGTCGATGCCACGGGTCTGGTCGTCATTCTCGCCCTTGAGGCCTTCGAGAGCCTTGGTCGCGTACAGCAGAGCCGTACCGCCACCAGGAACGATGCCCTCTTCGACAGCCGCGCGGGTCGCATGGAGAGCGTCGTCGACGCGGTCCTTGCGCTCCTTGACTTCGATCTCGGTCGCGCCGCCGACCTTGATGACGGCCACGCCGCCGGCAAGCTTGGCGAGACGCTCCTGCAGCTTCTCACGGTCATAGTCGCTGGTCGTGGTTTCGATCTGCGCACGGATCTGTTCGGTCCGGCCCTTGATCGCGTCATGATCGCCAGCACCGTCGACGATGACAGTGTTGTCCTTGTCGATGGTGACGCGCTTGGCGGTGCCGAGCATGCCGAGCGTGACGCTTTCCAGCTTGATGCCGAGGTCTTCGGAAATCACTTCGCCCTTGGTCAGGACGGCGATGTCTTCCAGCATGGCCTTCCGGCGATCGCCGAAGCCAGGCGCCTTGACCGCTGCGACCTTGAGGCCGCCGCGCAGCTTGTTGACGACCAGGGTCGCCAGCGCTTCGCCTTCGATATCTTCCGCGATGATGAGCAGCGGACGACCCGACTGAACCACAGCTTCCAGGATCGGCAGGATCGACTGCAGGTTGGAGAGCTTCTTCTCATGGATCAGAATGTACGGATCAGCCAGCTCGACGGCCATCTTTTCCGGATTGGTGATGAAGTAGGGCGACAGGTAGCCGCGGTCGAACTGCATGCCTTCGACGACGTCCAGTTCGAAGTCGAGACCCTTGGCTTCTTCGACGGTGATGACGCCTTCCTTGCCGACCTTTTCCATGGCTTCGGCGATCTTTTCGCCGACTTCACGGTCGCCATTGGCCGAAATGATGCCGACCTGGGCAACTTCGGACGAACCCGAAACCGGCTTGGAGCGCGACTTGATGTCCTCGACCACCTTGACAGTCGCGAGGTCGATGCCGCGCTTGAGGTCCATCGGGTTCATGCCGGCGGCAACCGACTTCATGCCTTCGCGAACGATCGCCTGGGCCAGAACGGTTGCGGTGGTGGTGCCGTCACCGGCGATGTCGTTGGTCTTCGAAGCGACTTCGCGAACCATCTGGGCGCCCATATTCTCGAACTTGTCCTTAAGTTCGATTTCCTTGGCGACCGAAACACCGTCCTTGGTAATGCGGGGCGCGCCGAAGCTCTTGTCGATGACGACGTTGCGGCCCTTGGGGCCGAGCGTTACCTTGACGGCATCGGCCAGAATGTCGACGCCGCGCAGAATGCGCTCGCGAGCGTCACGCGAAAACTTTACGTCCTTCGCTGCCATGATCTAATTCCTTCTAATCTCGAATGGATAGGAAAAACGGATAGGGACGAAGCCTTAGGCCACGATACCCAGAATATCCGATTCCTTCATGATGAGCAGATCTTCGCCATCAACCTTGACTTCGGTGCCGGACCATTTGCCGAACAGCACGCGGTCGCCGGCCTTGACGTCGAGCGGCGTAACCTTGCCGTCTTCCGCCTTCGAGCCGGTGCCGACGGAGACGATCTCGCCTTCCTGCGGCTTTTCCTTGGCGGTGTCGGGGATGATGATACCGCCGGCTGTCTTCTCTTCCGCTTCTACGCGACGGACGAGAACACGGTCATGCAACGGACGAAATGCCATGTTGATTGCCTTCCCTCAATATTATGGGATCAGGTCGGGGCTGACGATCGACAGGGTTACCCCCGGTGATACCGTCAATGCCCGTCCATCTCCCGACGAATATGTTGTTAGCACTCTTCGATCAGGAGTGCCAGCGTCGCGTCATATGGTTCGGGTGAAGCAAGGGTCAAGGGCTCAAGACGGTAAATTTCGCGCATGGTCGAGGCCGGTGCGGCGTGCCGGGCGAAACGGGTGACGGACGCCGGCTGCTCGTTCCATGATCATCCCTACGGGCTGCGGGTTGAGACTAAGGCAGGGACGCCCTATTTTTCGGCCGACGACCCGCTGACAGCCGAAGGAAGACGACCTATGACCGACACGCCCTATGTTCCGCCCCGCGTCTGGACCTGGGACAAGGATAATGGCGGCGCCTTCGCCAGCATCAACCGCCCGATCGCGGGCGCGACGCATGACAGAGAGCTGCCCGTCGGCAAGCACCCGCTCCAGCTCTACAGTCTGGCGACACCTAATGGGCAAAAGGTCACGATCATGCTCGAGGAGTTGCTCGTAGCCGGCCATGCCGGGGCGGACTATGACGCTTGGCTGATCCGCATCAATGAAGGCGACCAGTTCGGCAGCGGCTTCGTCGCCGTCAATCCCAACAGCAAGATACCCGCGCTTATGGACCATGGCATCTCGCCGCCGCAGCGCGTCTTCGAATCGGGCTCCATTTTGCTTTATCTGGCAGAAAAATTCGGCGCCTTCCTGCCTGCCGACCCGGCCGGACGGACCGAGACATTAAGCTGGCTGTTCTGGCAAATGGGCAGCGCGCCGATGCTCGGCGGCGGCTTTGGCCATTTCTACGCCTATGCCCCAGAAAAATACGAATATCCGATCAACCGCTATGCCATGGAGGTGAAGCGGCAGCTCGATGTGCTCGACCGGCATCTGGCGCAGAACGAGTATATGGCGGGCGACGATTACAGCATCGCCGACATCGCGATCTGGCCCTGGTACGGCGGACTAGTCCTCGGCCGCGCCTATGAAGCGGCGGAATTCCTAGACGCGACGAGCTATACCCATGTGCTGCGCTGGGCGAACCAGATCGACGCCCGCCCGGCCGTGCAGCGCGGCGTGATGGTGAACAAGGCGACCGGGCCGCTCGAAAAGCAGCTGCGCGAGCGGCATAAGGCGAACGATTTCACCACCCGGACGCAGGACAGGCTTGACACGCAACAGGGCTGAAGTCCGCAGGCGCCCCTAACCCGCCGCCTTGACGATCTCTGCCCAGGCGGCTTCGTCGATCACCTCTATGCCGAGCGCGGCGGCTTGCTTGAGCTTGCTGCCCGCGCCCGACCCCGCGACGACGAGATCGGTTTTGGCGCTCACCGATCCGGCGGCCTTGGCGCCCTGCCGTTCGGCCTGTGCCTTGGCCTCGTCCCGGCTCATCGTCTCAAGCTTGCCGGTGAAGACGACGGTCTTGCCCGTCACCGGACTGGAGAGCGTCTCCACCCGATAGTCCGGCGGCGACACCTGCGCCAGCAGATCGTCCCAAGCTTCGACATTGTGCGGCTCATGAAAAAAGTCGGCGAGCGCGTGGCCGACCGCGGCGCCGACATTTTCCACGCTGATATGTTCGGCGATCGCCTTGTCCAGCCGATTGCGCGCCTTGGCGACATCCTCGCCTTCGACGGCGACCGCGCCGTCGCGCAGGCCAATGATCTGCGTCGCCAGCGTCCGCAGCGCGGCCAGCGTCGTGTAGCGTTTGAGCAGGTCGCGCGCCGTGACGATGCCCACATGACGGATGCCCAGGCCAAAGAGGAGCCGCGCTGCATCGGGCTCGCGTTTCGCCTTGATCGCGGCGAACAGATTGTCGACCGACTTTTCCTTCCACCCTTCCCGTCCGATTAGCGCGGCGCGATGCGTGTCTAGCCGAAAAATATCGGCCGGCTCGGCGATCCAGCCAAGCTCGATGAATTCCTGAATGGTCTTCTCGCCCAGCCCCTCGATATCGAGCGCGCCACGGCTGACGAAATGACGAAGCCTCTCGAAGCGCTGCGCCGGACAGATAAGGCCGCCGGTGCAGCGTATATCGACCTCACCCTCCTCGCGTACCGCCTCCGACTGGCAGACGGGACAATGAACGGGGAAGAGGAAAGGCGCGCGCACCTCTTCACGGGTCAAGTTTTCGACCACCTGCGGGATGACGTCACCCGCGCGCTGGACAACGATGCGGTCGCCGGGGCGGACGCCCAGCCGCGCAATCTCGTCGGCATTGTGCAGCGTGACGTTGGAAACGACGACCCCGCCGACGGTGACGGGGGTCAGCCGTCCGACAGGCGTCAGCTTGCCAGTGCGGCCCACCTGTATGTCGATCGCCTCCAACGTCGTCTGCGCCCGTTCGGCGGGGAATTTATGCGCCAGCGCCCAGCGCGGCGCCTTCGCGACGAAACCCAGCCGCTGCTGCCAGTCGAGCCGGTCGATCTTGTAGACGACGCCGTCGATGTCGAAGGGCAGGTCGGCCCGCTCGGCCTCGATCTTGCGATAATGGGCGATGAGCGCGTCTTGCGCCTCTACCCGTACGAGAAGATCGGACACCGGTAGGCCCCAGCGTGCGATGGAATGCATGACCCCCGCCTGCGTATCGGCAGGCAGCGCCGAATATTCGCCCCAGCCGTGGGCGAGGAAGCGCAGGGGCCGGCTGGCGGTGACGGCGGCGTCCTTTTGCCGCAACGATCCGGCGGCAGCGTTGCGCGGATTGGCGAATTGTCGCGCCTTTGCCGGGTCTTCGGCCTGTTCGAGCAGCCGGGCGTTGAGCGCGGCGAAATCGGTCTTCGCCATATAGACCTCGCCCCGCACTTCGAACAGATCAGGCACGTCGTCGCCCTTCAACCGCTGCGGGATGTCGGCGATCGTGCGAACATTGGGCGTCACATCCTCGCCCGTCATGCCGTCGCCGCGCGTGGCGGCGAGGACGAGTTCGCCCTTTTCATAGCGAAGCGAGCAGGAGAGGCCGTCGATCTTGGGCTCGGCGGTCAGCGCCAGCGGTTCGTCCGCCGGCAGCGCAAGGAAGCGACGCACGCGCGCAAGAAACTCCGCAATGTCCGCGTCCGAAAAGCCGTTGTCGAGGCTCATCATCCGTACCGCGTGCGGAACCTTGCCGAGCGCGGAGGTCGGCGTCGCGCCGACCTGCGCATTGGGGGAATCGGCGCGAACCAGATGGGGCCATGCCGCCTCGATCAGATTATTTTCCCGGATCAGCGCGTCATAATCGGCGTCGCTGATCTCCGGTGCGTCGTTATCGTGATAGAGGCGGTTGTGGCGCGCAATCTCCCGGGCAAGGCGCATCAGGCGGTTGGCGGCTTCCGCTTCGGAAAGATTGGCAGGCTCGGTCATGACACCGTCCTTAGCGCCAGTGCCCGGCCCCGCTCAATTGCCGCCGGCAAAAGCGGCATGAAATTCCGGCCTGATCGCTTTCAGCATCGCGGCGTCCACCGGCAGCTCGACCTCATAGCTCCCCTCGGCATAGGGGCCGGCGCTGTACGGCGCGATGACGACGGTGATGCGGTCTATCCGCCGGCCATCGGTGGACGCTGGAACCAGCACTTCCTTCATCGGGTCGATGCATTTGGTGAATTCGTCGTTGCCGCGCTTCACGGGCGCACCGCGCTTCTTCGCCCGTTCGGCGTCCAGGTCCGTACAGAAGCGATCGCGAGTGGCGGCCGCGAAGGCAGAGGGCGCGACCATCATCGCAGACAGGCTCGCTTCCCGCTGGCGCGCCTTGTCCCAAAGCAGCGCGCCATAGCCGGTCATGCCATGCGCCCCACCGGTGAAGACATAGGTTTCCGACCGCAGCGACAACAGGCGCGGCGTATCTGCCGCGACCGACCATGTCGTTTCGAGGCTATGGGTATGAAAGGGGAATCCGGACTGGTCGGCCGCCGCCTTGTCCTCTCGCGCCATGGCAAGAGCGTCGTCCTTCGACCGGCGCATATCGGCGTCCAGTCGTCTGGCGATGGCCGGAATACCGGCGGCAGGCGCCGGATAGCCGAAGGAAAACTCCAGAAGATCGGTCTTTTCCGAGACCGATACCGCTTTGACAGGGGCGGCGGCGGGATCGCGCGTGCCGGTCGTGTTTGCGACGAAATCGGCTGTCGGGGCGCCGGGCTCAGCGTCTTCCTGCTCCGCGCCCTGCCCCGAACAGCCACCGATCATAAGGGCCGCCAGAATGAACGGCCCGGTCACGCCGCGACGCGCCGCCTGCCGCATCAGTGCGCCTGCACCGCAGCGCAGCGCTCGCCAATTGCCTTGCGGGCATATTCGCTTTGCATCGCGCGCGCCGCATTGGGCCAGCCTTCGGCAATCAGCGCCTGTTCTACGGCATGGGCGTTCCCGAAACGGCCGGTGTCAGCCAGCGCATAAGCGCGGGTGCGGATGGCATGCAGGCCGCGCGCATCATGTTCGATCATCATCATCTCCTTTGTCTTTCGCTCCTTATGACGGAGCGCGAGCAGACCCACATGGCCCAGAAATGAGAGGGACAGGGGCTCGGCGGCATTCCACCCGACCGCGCTTTGTCCTACACTCGCTCGATCATGACCAATTTTACCGACCTGCTCAAGCCGGACAACAATCAGCCCGCGCGAACGATCCACCTTGTCGATGCTGCGGGTTTCGACACTTGGCTCGCGACCCAGTCTGAAACCACGCGCGCGCTTTTGCGGGCACAGAAATTCAAGGGCGGCGAAAATGAAACGGCGATCCTGCCGGGGGACGAGCCAGGCGACTGGTGGGTCGCCGCCGGAGTCGCGCGGCTGGGCGCGCTGAGTCCATGGTGCCTCGCGCGGGCAGCGGAGACGTTGCCGGAGGGCGCTTATCGCCTGGACGATACGGCCGCAGGCCCCGCAATGCTGGGCTGGCTGACCGCGCAATATCGCTTCGACCGTTATCGCAAGGGAGAAAGGACGACCGGCCCGCGCGTCCTGCTGACTGGCGAAGTCGCGCGGATCGCGCCGACGATCCGGATGGCGGAGGCGGTCGCGCTGGTACGCGACCTTATCAACACGCCCGCCGCCGACATGGGGCCGGCCGAGCTTGAGGAAGAAACGCGGCGGGTCGGCGCACGCCACGGCGCGCAGGTGGATGTCGTTGCGGGCGAGGCGCTGGCGGAAGGCTTTCCCATGATCCATGCTGTCGGTCGCGCGGCCGACCGCGCCTTCGCGCCGCGCCTGATCGAACTGACATGGGGCGACCCGGCGCATCCGCGCGTCGCGATCATCGGCAAGGGCATCAGCTTCGACAGCGGCGGCCTCGACATGAAGCCGTCGGCGGCGATGCGGCTGATGAAAAAGGATATGGGCGGGGCGGCCCATGCCCTTGGCCTTGCGCAGCTGGTAATGGGCGCGGACCTGCCGATACGCATGCATCTGCTGATCCCGGCGGCGGAAAATGCGATCGGCGGCGCGTCCTTCCGCCCTGGCGACATATTGGCGAGCCGCAAGGGCCTGACCGTCGAAATCGGCAATACCGATGCGGAAGGGCGGCTGGTGCTGGCGGATGCGCTGGTGCGCGCGGCCGAGGAAGCGCCCGAACTCATCCTCGATTTCGCGACGCTGACCGGCGCGGCGCGCGTGGCACTGGGGCCGGATCTGCCTGCTATGTTCGCCAATGACGAAAGCCTTGCCGACGACATGGCCGCAGCAGCGGAAAAGGTCGCCGATCCCCTATGGCGACTGCCGTTGTGGGACGGTTACGCCGAAATGCTGAAATCCGACATCGCCGACATCAACAATGCGGGCGAAGGCGGCTTTGCCGGCGCGGTGACCGCGGCTCTCTTCCTGCGCCGCTTCCTGCCCGACGGCTGTCCCTGGGTCCATCTGGACACCTTCGCCTGGCGCGCCGTTGGCAAGCCTGGGCGTCCCAAGGGGGGCGAGGCGCTCGGCCTGCGTACCGCCTTCGCGATGTTGAACCATAGATATGGTTTAATATCGTAAAGGAAAAACAACGCGCGGTTTTCCTTACGCAACCGGATTTGCAATGGCGCGTTTGGGGGACATGAACGCTTATTCAGCCCCCGAAGAGCGCATGCAGGTCGACCGCCCAGGCCGCAAGCCTTTGGGTCAGTGGATGCGCACCCTTGTCGACTATGTGCGATCGGGCAAACCCGATCTCACCAATCGTCAGATGGCTCTGATGATGACCGTCTATATCGACGCCGGCCCGCACACAGTGCGCGGACTGGCCGAGGCGCTCAACGTATCGAAGCCGGTCATCACCCGCGCGCTCAACAAATTGTCGGCGCTCGGCTATCTGCGTCGGGAACGCGATGTGACCGACCGCCGCAATATTTTTATTGCCCGAACGCCCAAGGGGGCGGATTTCCTTGACGCCTTTCATGATTTTATCGCAGGAACCCGGCGCGATGAAAGGCTCGACTTCAACCGCGCGGAACGGACCAACTGACCGGACGCGATTTCACCTCTCGGGGCGCTCGATCGCACTGGACGGGCGAATCCACGCCGCGCGCGGTGACCTGGCCGACATATCGCTCGCCGGCACCTTATTCTCCGCCCATTATGCGCGCGCCGTCGAACTGACGTGCATCACCGCAGGCGCGGTGGTCCATGG
>JBEVMZ010000076.1:0-6027 GCA_040508335.1 Sphingobium sp. | reverse complement strand
CGCCTTCTGGTCGAACCCGCAGGGGGAGGGCGCCCCGGTCCTGCAGTTCGTGCGCGGCGGCTGGGACAATCTTGGCGACCTGCCGCGACCCTCACTGCAGAAGATCGAATATTGGGTGCGGCAGGGCCGGCTCGAACGCCGCACCTATGCGCAGCTTGACGGCGCGGCCGGCGACGCCCCCGCCGCTCTGCTCGAAAATGTCGAGGATGTGACGCTGCGCTTCCGCGACGCGCGCGGGGCATGGCGACCCGACTGGACGCCGAGCCAGCCCGACCTCCTGCCGCGCGCGGTGGAACTCACCATCGTCCGCACCGGCGAAGCGCCCGTGCGTATCGCCTTCCTCGTCGCGCCGGGTCCGCAGGAAAAGGCGCTGGCTGAGGCGGCGTCCGATGGCTGAGCCCGGCGGTGAACAGGAACGGGGCGCGGCGCTCCTGACCGTGCTGCTGCTCGTCGCGGTCATGGCGGTCGTCGCCGCGACCGCGCTCGAACGCCTCGCGCTCGCCACCCGCATGACCGGCAATGGCGGCGCGGTCGATCAGGGCCGCGCCTATGCGCAAGGCGCCATGGAGATCGCGCGCCTGCGCATCGGTGACCTGGTCGCGAGCAGCCCCGGCCGCCTGACGCTGGCGGGCGGCTGGCTCGGCGCGCCGCAATCGCTTCCTGTCCCCGGCGGCCTCGCTACCGCGCGCGTGACCGACGGCGGCAACTGCTTCAACCTCAACAGTCTGGTGAGCGGCGAAAGCGCCGCCGCGCTCAAGGTTCGCCCCGTGGCGGTCGCCCAGTTCCAGGCGCTGATGCAGGCGCTGGAGATCGACGCGCGGCAGGCGCAGGCCGTCTCCGCCGCCGCCGCCGACTGGATCGACAGCGATGCCGTACCCCAGCCGGGCGGCGCGGAGGACGAAGCCTATCTGCGCACGCAGCGCCCCTATCGCGCCGCCAACGGCCCGATGATCGACGCCAGCGAACTGCGCGCGGTCAGCGCGGTGACGCCGGCCATCTACGCGCGGCTGCGCCCCTGGGTCTGCGCCCTGCCGACGGTCGATCTGTCGCCGATCAACGTCAATACGCTGCTCCCCGCGCAAGCGCCGCTGTTCGCCATGCTGCTGCCGGGGCGATTGAGCGTCGATCAGGCGCGGCAATATCTGGTGCGGCGGCCCGCAGGCGGCTACGGCAGCACCGTCGCCTTCTGGGCGGAGCTGGCGCGCGGCGGTGTCACGCCATTGGGTGAGGTCGACCAGCAGGTGAAGCTGACGACGCAATATTTCGGAGTGGACGTGTCGGTGAATGTCGGGGGAACGCAAATCGTGGAGCGGGCGCTGATCGACGCGGGAACGCGGCCGACGCGGATCGTGCGGCGCAGCTGGGGCGCCGCGCAATGAGCGTCAATGACGCCCTGATCGTCGCGCTGCCGCAGGCGGAGGACGACGAACCTGTCTGGCTGCGCATCGCCGACGGCGCGATCGTCGGCCGGGGCGTGGGCGCGAACTGGCTCGCGGCGAGCGGCCTTGCCGCCTTGCCCGACAAGACGACGATCATGCTGCTGCCACCGCCGGCGCAGGTCGCGCTGCACTGGGCCGTGCATCCCGACATGCCGGTGCGGCAGGCGCGCGCCGCCGCCCGTGTCGCCGTCCTCGCCGCCGCCCTGGCGCCCGCCGACCAGCTCTTCGCCGTCACCGACCGCAACGAAGACCCCGCACGTCCGCACATCGTCGCCCTCGCCGCGCGCGCGGATATGCAGCATTGGCTGCTCTGGGCGCAGCATCACGGCCTCGATCCGGACATCATTGTGCCCCCGCCGCTGCTGCTCCCCGAACCCGAGGACGGCCCCGAAAGCAGCTTCGTGCGCGGCGAGATAGGCGGTACGGCGATCCTGCGCGGGCGCGACATCGCCTTTGTCAATGAGACGGGCCTTGCCCTGCTGCGCGGTGAGGCCCCGGTGCGCGACATCGCGCCCGACGCGATCGAGACGGCCATGCTCGCCGCACTCGCCCGTCCGCCGCTCGACATGCGTCAAGGCGATTTCGCCAAGCGCGTGCGCCGCCCCGTCGACGTCCAGATCCTGCGCCGTATCGCGCTCTGGTGCGGGCTGATCCTGCTTGCGAGCCTGTCGATCGCGCTTATCGGCATCGGCAAGGCATGGTGGGCGGCGCGCGACCTCGATGAACAGAGCGTCGTCATCGCCCGGCAGGTACTGCCCCAGGCGACCGACGCCGTTGCCGCCGAAGCGGAACTCGATGCCCGGCTCGCCGCGCGCGGGGCAGGGGGGCGAGGCTTTACCGCACCCGCCGCCGCGCTGCTCGCGTCGATTCAGGACGTGCCGGGCGTCAGCCTCACGTCGCTGTCACGTGATCCCGACGGAACGGTGCGCGCCGCCCTGACGGGCGCGCGCGTCGAGGATGTGAACGGCGTGCTCGTCGCGCTTCAGGCGGCGGGCTTCACGGTCAGCGTGACGTCGTCTCAGGACCCAGGCGGGCGCACGCTCGCCGATATCATGGTGCGGTCATGATGAAATCGCTTGTCGCCTATTGGGAACAGCGCTCGACCCGAGAGCAATGGATGCTGGGCGTCATGGTCGCGCTGCTCGTTGGAGTCTTCCTCTGGCTTGGCGTCGCGCGTCCGCTCGCCGCCGCGCGCGAGGACAGCCGCGAAGCCCTGCGCGCCGCCACCGACCGAAATGCGTCGATCCGCGCGAGCGTCAAGGCTTTGAAAGTGCTCCCCGCTGCGCCTTCCACCGGCCCAGCCGCCCCGCTGGATCAGGTCATCAGCCAGAGCGCTAGCGAAGCTGGCCTGACACTGGAACGCGCGCAGCCCCAGGGAGACGCGCGCATGGACATCGCCATCGCCTCGGTCCGTCCCATCGCGCTGCTCTCCTGGATCGCCGCGCTGGAAGGGCAGGGCATCCGCGTTGAAACGATCCGCGCCCAGCCCGGCGGCAGCGCGGGCAGCGTCAGCGTGCAGGCGCTGCTCGTGCGGGGAGACGGCGCATGATCCTGTCGAAACGCTTGCGCATCACGCTGCTGCTGGTCTTCGCGTTTGCGCTCATCCTTTTCCTGCCGCTGCGCATTGCGCTCGGCGTAGCGGGGCTCGAACGGATGGGCGTTGCCGCGCGCGGGGTGAGCGGCACGATCTGGAGCGGCCATATCGACCAGCTCATGTTCGGCGTGATCCCGATGGGATCGGTACGCGCCGGCTTGTCGCCGATCGCGCTGCTGACCGCCCGCGCGCGCTTCGACATTGCGCGCAAACGCGGGCAGACCGACGATCTGGAGGGCGCCTTCACCGTCGGCTTCGGCCGCATCGGCATCGACGACGTCACCGGCACCGTGCCTTTGGGCCGCGCCTTCGCGCCGTTGCCCCTCGGCAGTTTTCAGATGGAGGACGTCACCGCCTGGTTCGCCGGTGACCATTGCGGTCATGCGGAGGGGCGCGTGCGCGCCCGGATGGCGGGGCAGTTCCCCGGCCTCAACCTCGCCCAGGGCCTGTCGGGCGTCGCCACCTGCGACGGCGACGCGCTGTTGATCCCGCTGATGAGCCAGTCGGGCCTGGAGAAGATATCTTTGCGCATCTGGCGCTCGGGCCGCTACGTCGCCGATATGCGCATCGAAACCGCCGATCCGACACTGGCGCAAGCGCTCGGCCTCGCCGGCTTTTCGGCGGTCGGCGGCGCGCAGAGTTTGAAGGTCGAAGGGACGCTGTGACCGGCTGGCTATGGCCCGCAATGGGCGCGGTCGCGGGCGCGATTGCGGGCAGCTTTCTGGCGACGCTCATCCTGCGCTGGCCGCAGGGGCGTCACGTCGCGCGCGGCCGCTCCGCCTGCGATGGCTGCGGGCGCACGTTGCGGGCCGTCGAGCTGGTGCCGCTACTTAGCGCCCTTGTTCAGCGCGGCCGCTGTCGCAGTTGCGGCGTAGCGATCGACCCGCTGCACCGCCGGGTCGAGATGGGCTGCGCGTCAATCGGCGCAGTGGCGCTCGGCGCCATGCCGGGCATCGGTGGCGCGGTCTGGGCGATGTTCGGCTGGCTGCTCCTTACCCTCGCGATTCTCGACTGGCGGCATTACTGGCTGCCCGACGCGCTGACTTTTCCGCTGATCGGCCTTGGTCTCACGATCGGCATCTGGGCCAATGGCGTGCCGATGACCGACCGGCTGGTCGGCGTGGTCGCGGGTTATGGCGTGTTGCTCGCCATCTCACTCGTCTATCGCACCCTGCGCGGCCACGAAGGCCTCGGCCTTGGCGACGCGAAGCTGCTCGCCGGGCTCGGCGCGTGGCTAGGTTGGCAGGCGCTGCCCTTCATCCTGCTGATCGCCTCCGCCTTGGGACTGGCGGGCGCCCTTGGTGCAAAGGCGTTCGGGCACGGCGTGAGCGCCACGACGCGGGTGCCGCTCGGCACCTTGCTCGCGCTCGCCGCACTGCCCGGTTGGATCGTCGCTGCTACTCGCTTTGCTTTATAGCGTCTGCGGGGCCGGCAGCGGCTTCTACCGCTCCATCAGGCGCGGCATCAGTTCGACGAAATTGCAGGGACGAAAGCGGCTGTCGAGCTGGCTTACCAATATGTCGTCCCACCCGTCCTTTACCGCGCCGGTGGAGCCGGGCAGCGCGAAGATATAGGTGCCGCGCGCGACGCAGGCGGTGGCCCGCGACTGGAGGGTGGAGGTGCCGATCTTGGCGAAGCTCAGCCATCGGAACAGTTCGCCGAAGCCGGGTATCTCCTTGTCCTGCACCTGCGCCAACGCCTCGGGCGTTACATCGCGCCCGGTGACGCCGGTGCCGCCGGTCGTAATTACGACATCGACCTGCGGATCGTCGATCCAGGCATGCAGGCGGGCGACGATCACCTCCTTGTCATCCCGCTCGATCAGGCGGGCAGCGAGGATGTGACCCGCCGCTTCGATCCGTTCGACCAGCGCATCCCCGGAACGGTCCTCGATCAGGCTGCGGCTGTCGGAGACGGTCAGGACGGCGATCCGCACCGGCAGGAAGGCGCGGCTCTCGTCGATCGGCATCAGTCGTTCCCGCGCAGGGGCGTTCCGGCTTGGCTCAGGCGTACCATCCTGGCGCCCTTGGCTGTCGGGAAGGTCGGCCACATGCCCTGCGCCATGCCAGTCAGGCATTCGGCGGTCCCTTTCGCCTGGATCTGATACATCCAATAGTTGCGCATGACGATGTTCACATAGGCGCGGGTCTCATAATAGGGGACCGACTCGATGAAGAGCAGCGGGTCGCCATTGTCTTTGACCTCGCTGTTCCACCTCTCGACCGGTGTAGGCCCTGCATTATAGGCCGCCATGATCTTGGGCAGCAGCCCGCGCGTCGCCGGCATGTCGCGCAAGGCTTCGAGATAGCGTTGGCCAAACTCCATATTGGTCGACGGCACGAACAGCTGCGTGGCGGAAGCAAGGCCCATATCCGCGCCGGTGCCAGGGCGCACCTGCATCAACCCGCGTGCGCCTGCGCTGCTGACCGCGTCAGCGCGGAAGCCGGATTCCTGAAGCGTGTGCGCATAGATGAGCGAGGGATCGATGCGCCAGCCGCCGTCCGGGCGCCAGTCGGGGGCGGGGAAGCGAGCGAAGCTGTCGGGCTGTTTGCCCGCCGGCCCGTTATGCGCGAGCCAAAGTTGCGTCGCGGGCAGGTTGAGCGCACGCGCAAGGCGCAGCAGCGCGTCATATTGAACCGACCCGCCCAGTTTCGCCTGATGCCGCAGCAGGTCGTCGGCCCGGCCGTTTTCACCGATGGCGGAGAGCGCAACCGCCGCGCGGACATTGGGGCTGTCCTTGAGCAGCTGCCATTCGGCATTGCCGAAGCCGGGGCCGACCGGCGGCGCCTTGGCCGGAAGCCCGAGCGTTTCGCGTGCGAGCAGGCCGTAAAATGTCTCCTCCGACCGCGCGGCCAGCTTGAGGAGGTTGGCGACCTTATGCGGCTCGCCGCAGGCCATATGCGCGCGCGCCGCCCAATAGGCGCCGGCAGCGCGCATGTCGGCGTCCCCGGCGAGCGCGGCGACACTGGTAAAGGCGGGAGCGGCGGCGCGGCA
>JBEVMZ010000075.1:0-9849 GCA_040508335.1 Sphingobium sp. | reverse complement strand
CGTGGAGGCGACAAAGGCATCGAGGTCAAAGCCAGGCAGCGAAAAGTCCATCGCGATCAGCCGTTCCGCGCGCCAAGGTCGCCCTGCCCCACCGTCCCGCTCGCCATTTCGAGCATACGGTCGAGGCTCTTCTTCGCGGCGAGGCGAAGCCCCTCCTCCATCTCGATGCGCGGCTGAAGGTCGCGCAGCGCCACGTGCAGCTTTTCCATCGTATTGAGCGCCATATAAGGGCAGATGTTGCAGTTGCAATTGCCGTCGGCGCCGGGCGCACCAATGAAATTCTTGTGCGGCATCAGCTTCGACATCTGATGGATGATGTGCGGCTCGGTCGCGACGATCAGCGTGTCGCCGGGCATCGACTTGGCATAGTCGAGAATGCCGCTGGTGGACCCCACATAATCCGCCAGTTCGACGATGTTGCCCGGACATTCGGGATGCGCGACGACCGGCGCGCCGGGATGCTGGATCTTGAGCTTTTCCAGCTCCGTTTCGCTGAACGCCTCATGGACGATACAGACACCGGGCCACAACAGCATCTCACGCCCGAGCTTGCGTGCGAGGTAGCCGCCCAAATGTTTGTCGGGGCCGAAGATGATCTTCTGATCCTTGGGGATCTGCGAGAGGATTTTCTCCGCCGACGAAGAGGTGACGATGATATCGCTCAGCGCCTTCACCTCCGCCGAGCAGTTGATGTAGCTGAGCGCAATATGATCGGGATGGGCCTTGCGGAACGCCTTGAACTGGGCGGGCGGACAGCTGTCCTCCAACGAGCAGCCAGCGTCCATATCGGGCAGGACGACGATCTTTTCCGGGCTCAATATCTTCGCCGTCTCGGCCATGAAGCGCACGCCGCAAAAGGCGATGACCTCCGCGTCCGTTTCCGCCGCGCGGCGCGAGAGTTCGAGGCTGTCGCCGACGAAATCGGACAGGTCCTGAATGTCCGGCGTCTGGTAGTAATGGCCCAGGATCACGGCCTTGCGCTCCTTGCGGAGGCGGTCGATTTCGGCGCGCAGGTCGGTGCCCTGCGGGATGCCCGTAATTGCGTTCATCGCTACCCTGACTCCTTGGTACTTATGGCCGGCCCTAGCGGGCCTGCCGCTGCTTTGCCAGCACCTCGTTTATCGGCGTCGTCACATCCCAGCGCTCATCGTTGCGGCCGGTGCGTTCTGGCGGAAAGGTGACGAGCACGCGCGCATCGTTGAAGCCCGTCGCGGCCAGCGGCGCGGCCATCAGCTTGACCAGCGCCGCGCGCCCATATTCGCGCGCCTGCGCCATGCGTTCGGGCGAGCGGGCAGACGCCGTCGCGCGCGCCTGCGCATGGGCGGAGACGCGGCGGGCAAGCTCCTCCCCCGCTTCGCGCGTCACATAGACGCCGCTGGTGCGTACGAGCGTACGGCGGCTCTCATCGATATTGGGGCGGGCGGGTTTGACATCGGGGGCATGTACGATAAGCGTGCGGGTCTCTTCGTTCCATTCCAGATCACGCGGTCCCAATCCGCCGACATCAATGAAATAGTCGACCGAATAGGGCATCTTCACGACCTGATCGGACTTCAGCAGGCCGAACCCGCGCACGTCCCTCGCGGTGCTCTGAACCGTGCCGTTGAGTTCGGACACTTTGAGGCTGCTGACACCTGCAATCCGTTCGGCGATGACCTTGGTGACGGCGGACCCGTCATCCTCGACGCTCACCACATAATCGCGGTCATAGCGCTGCCATCCGGCGAGCATGGCCGCGCCGACCATCAGGATCAATAAGGCAAGAGCGACAGGCGCGCCCCAGCGCCTTAGCGCATCTGCCATCGGCCATCGCCCAGCGGCCCGGCGACGCCGCGCCCGTCGAGGTCGATGAGATGCGCCAGCACCGAGCGCCCGGCGGCACCGTAGAGCCGGCTGTCGACGCCCTTATACATTTCCGCCACCATGTCGGGGATGGAGCTGGCGCCATTGCGTTCGAGGAAGCGGAGTATCTGCCCCTCGCGCTGTTTGCGATGCCCCATCATGCCGCGCACCAGTCGCTGCGGATTTTCGATCGGCTCGCCATGGGCGGGGTAATAGACCTGATCCGCGCGTCCGAGCAGCCGCTGCATCGAGCGCATATAGGCGGCCATGTCGCCATCGGGCGGAGAAATGACGCTGGTCGACCAGCCCATGACATGATCGCCAGTAAACAGAGCGTCTTCCTGGCGCAGGGAAAAACACAAATGGTTGGAGGTATGGCCCGGCGTCGCCACGGCCTCCAGCATCCAGCCGTTGCCCGCGACCTGCTCGCCATCGGCCAGCACGCGGTCGGGACGATAGTCCGAATCGAAGGCGGCGTCGGCGCGCGGGCCGTCGTCGTCGAGCGTCAGCGGCGCGCAGCCCATGACGGGCGCACCGGTGAGCGCGCCGAGCGGCCTGGCAGCAGGACTATGGTCGCGATGGGTGTGGGTGCACAGGATCGCCGTTACCGGCCGCCCGTCGATCGCGCCCAGCAATGCGTCGAGATGATCAGGCTCGTTGGGACCGGGATCAATCACGGCGACATCCTGCATGCCCACCAGATAGGTCTGCGTGCCCGTATAGGTGAAGGGCGACGGGTTGGGTGCCAGAACACGCGCGACGAGCGGCGTAAGCTGCATCCGCCTGCCGGTCGGCAGGCTCGACATATCCGGGATAGAAGCCATCGTCTGTGATGTGCCCATTTTCAGGGGATTTTCAAGAGCCACCCTGTTGCTCTATTGCGGGGTGGCATGACCGATCATCCCCTTGTCGACCAATGGCGCGCGCATCTGGCGCTCGACCGGCGTCGGTCGGTTCATACGGTGCGCGCCTATGTCGCGACTGCGCAGCGGCTGGTCGAATTTCTGATGCAGCATCATGGGCAGGCGGTGACCGCGGCACTGCTCGGCCAGCTCGATCAGGCGGACCTGCGCGCCTTTCTGACGGCGCGGCGGATGGACGGCATCGGCAATCTTTCGGCTGCGCGCGAATTGTCGGCGGTGCGCGGCTTTTTACGCTTTACCGGCGGCGAGGATGCGCGCGTGCCGGCGCTCAAGGGTCCGCGCGTCAAACGCGGTCTGCCCCGCCCGATCTCGCCTGACGAAGCCATAGCGCTTGCCGCGGACATCGCCGAGACCGCGCGCGAGGGTTGGATCGGCGCGCGCGACTGGGCGGTGCTGCTGCTGCTCTACGGCGCTGGCTTACGGATCGGCGAGGCCATGAGCCTGACGGGCGCAGCGCTCCCTTTGGGCGAAGTGCTGCGCGTCGAGGGCAAGCGCGGCAAGCAACGCGCGGTGCCGCTGCTGCCTAGGGTCAGGCAAGCGATCGAGGCCTATGTCACAGCCTGTCCCTTCCCCATGTCGCGGGATGAAGCCTTGTTCAAGGGCGCACGCGGCGGCCCCTTGTCGCCAGCGCTTATCCGGCGCGCTGTGCAGGGCGCCAGGCGGCGACTCGGCCTGTCCGAGCGCACGACGCCCCATGCGCTTCGCCACAGCTTCGCCACCCATCTCCTCGGGTGCGGCGCGGACCTGCGCAGTCTTCAGGAATTGCTGGGCCATGCCAGCCTTTCCTCGACGCAAATCTATACGCAGGTGGACGCCGCGCATCTGCTCGACGTCTATCGCGCCGCCCATCCGCGCGCTTAGAGGTCTTGAGCCGGCCCCTTGGGCTTCCATGTGAGCAATCGCCAGACATAGAGGATGACGGCGCCGACGATGCAAGCGGTCGCGACTGGCCCCACATATTTGTCGATCTCCTGGAAATTACGACCGAGCAGGAAGCCCGCATAAGCGAGCACGATATTCCAGATCAGCGCACCGGCCGCCGTCCATAGCAGAAAGCGCACATGGCCCATGCGGAACAGCCCGGCGGGCAACGACACCATGGTGCGGAAGGCAGGGAGGAAGCGGAAGACGAAGACGACGATCTGACCATATTTGCCGAACAGGCGATCGAGCGCCTGCACATCGCGCCATTCGAGCGTCGCCCAGCGTCCGTAGCGGTCGACCAGCGGCTTCAACCGCTCGAACCCCAGCACATGGCCGACCAGATACCAGAAATAATTGCCCACCGTGGTGCCGAGCGTGCCTGCAAAAAGCAGCCACTCCATCGCCATGCGCCCTTGGCCGACACGGATGCCGCCAATGCCCATGATGAGTTCGGAGGGGATCGGCGGAAAGACATTTTCCAGCACCATCAGCAGGAAAATGCCCCAATATCCGCCCGCGTCGATCAGCCGCAGCACCCAATCGGTCATGGCGCGCGGCCCGGCATTTCAGGGCGAGCGCTTATGACGCCACGCGCGCGGCAAGGCGCGCGTCGATCGCGTCCCAGATCATGCCGCCGGTATCCGTGCCGTTGAAGGCGTCGATCGACACGATGCCGGTGGGCGAGGTCACGTTGATCTCGGTAAGCCATTCGCCGCCGATCACGTCGATGCCGACGAACAGCAGGCCGCGCGCCTTGAGTTCGGGCCGCAGCGCCTGGCAGATTTCCAATTCGCGCTCGGTAAGCTCGGTCTTCGCCGCCGATCCGCCGACCGCGAGGTTCGAACGGATCTCGCCCGCGCCCGGAATCCTGTTGACCGCGCCCGCGACCTCCCCGTCGATCAGCACGATGCGCTTGTCGCCATGTGCGACGCCGGGGATGAAGGCTTGAACCATGAAAGGCTCGACCCACGACTCCTTGAACAGTTCCACGAGCGCGGAAAGATTGGAACCCTTGGCATCGACGTGGAACACTGCCGTCCCGGCATTGCCGTAGAGCGGCTTGACGACGATCTCGCCATGTTCAGCGAGGAACGAACGCACCTCGTGCAGGCTGCGGGTAATCATCGTCGGCGGCATAAAGCGCGCATAATCGAGCACGAACAGCTTTTCGGGCGCGTTCCGGACCGCGCCGGGGTCGTTCACGACCAGCGTTTCGGCCTGCACACGCTCTAGCAGATGCGTCGCGGTGATATAGGACAGATCGAAGGGCGGGTCCTGCCGCATCAGCACGACATCGACGTCGCGGCCAAGGTCGAGCGTTTCGGCGGGACCGAAGGCGAAATGGTCGCCCTCCACCTTCTGCACCTTCACCGGACGCGCCTGCGCCAGCACCCTGCCGTCGCGGAAGGTGAGATCGGGCGCGAGATAATGATAGAGACGATGCCCGCGCGCCTGCGCGGCCAGCATGATATGAAAGGTGGAATCGCCGCCGATGCCGATCCCTTCCATCGGGTCCATCTGAACGGCGACGGTCAGCGGGTTGAGTTCGGTCATGCGATAAGCCCCTTAAGATCATTCGAGCAAGCGGGCCTTCACCCGCCATGCCAGACGTTCGCCAGATGGCGTGGCGCATGCCCCGGCGCAAGGAGGATGACGTCGATCCGCATGTCTTCGCCCGGCAGGGCCAGTTCATGCCACAATATTTCCGCCGCCGCTGCTACCCGCGCCAGCCGCCGCGCGTCGATGGCGCGGTCGAGTTCGGCGGCGCTCCCGCGCGCCTTCACCTCGACGAAGGCGAGCATGCCGCCCTTCCGCGCGACCAGATCGACCTCGCCCGCCGTGTTGCGCAGGCGGCGGCCGACGATTTCCCAGCCTTTGAGGCGCAGCCACCAGGCGGCGATGCGTTCGGCCTGCCGCCCGCGCTGCTCCGCCTTTTGCCGCTTCACCCCTTGAGTTCCATCGCGCGGGCGTAAAGCGCGCGGCGGTCCAGCCCGAGCGCCTTGGCGACCTCGCCCGCCGCTTTCGATACCGGTAGGCGCGTCATCGCCTCCAGCAAAGCAGCGTCGGCATCTTCCGCGCTTGCCGGCGGCGCTTCGCCGGGCGGGCCGACGATGACGACGATCTCGCCCTTGGGCGGCGCGTCGGCATAGCGGGCCGACAGCGTCAGGAGCGTGCCGGTGGCCGCCTCCTCGAACGTTTTGCTGATTTCCCGGCACACCGCCGCCTCGCGGTCGCCGAGACTCTGCGCCATGGCGGCCAAGCTGTCGGAGAGGCGCGGGCCGCTTTCGTAGAAGACCAATGTCGCGCGCAGCGCCGCGACTTCGGCGAGCGTGTCGGCGCGCGCCTTCGCCTTGGCGGGGAGGAAACCCATGAACAGAAAACGATCGGTCGGCAGGCCCGACAGGGTCAGCGCCGCGATCGCGGCGCTGGGACCCGGCAGCGTCGTCACCATCCGTCCGACCGCACGCGCATCGCGCACCAGCTTGTAGCCGGGATCGGAAATAAGCGGCGTACCCGCATCGGACAGCAGCGCCACGGCTTCCCCCGCCATGCGCTCGACCAGCTTGGCGCGCACCCCTTCGGCGCTATGGTCATGATAGGGGATCATCGGCCGGTCGGACCCGGCATGACGCAGCAAGCGCGCGCTGACGCGCGTATCCTCCACCGCGATCACGTCGGCGCGGCGCAATATGTCGGCGGCGCGAAGCGTCAGGTCTCCAAGGTTGCCGATCGGCCCTGCGACGATGTAGAGACCGGGCTCCAGCCCGGAAGACAAAGTTTCCATAAGGACGCCAGATGACAGAGACGCACGCCACCCGGCAAGCAGGCATATTCGCCGTCCTGAAACGCGGCGGCCGCATCGCGCTTCCCACGATGGCGCTGCTGGTGGCGGCGTGCCAATCGGTAGTGCCCCGTGGCCCCGGCCCCGGTCCCGCGCAGCCCACGGGCCAGACGCGGCCGACCGGCCCCGACGTGACGCAGGGCCTGCCGACCGACGCTTCGCGCCACCGCGTCGCGTTGCTCGTGCCGATGAGCGGGCCGAATGCGGGCGTTGGCCAGTCGATCGCCAACGCCACCACGCTGGCGCTGATGGATACGAAGGCCGACAAGGTGCGCATCACCACCTACGACACCAATATGGGTGCCGCCGCCGCCGCATCGCGCGCGGTTGCGGAGGGCAACAGGCTGATCCTGGGGCCGCTGCTGGCCGACGACGCGCGCGCGGTCGCGCCGATTGCCGCCCGGGCGAGCGTCCCCGTCATCAGCTTTTCCAACGATGTGAGCGTGGCGGGCGACGGCGTCTTCATCATCGGATATAATCCCAACCAGTCGATCGAGCGCGTCGTCGATTATGCTCGGGGCAAGGGCCTGTCGCGCTTCGGCGCGCTCGTCCCGCGTGGCACCTATGGCGAGCGGTCGGGCAATGCGCTGCTGCGCGCGGTGGAGCAGGCTGGCGGAACGGTCGTGTCGATGCAGACCTTTGACCGCAGCCCGGCGTCGATGACCGCGGCGGTCAAGGCGCTGAAGGCATCGTCCAGCTATGACGCGCTGCTGATCGCCGACAGCGGGCGCGTGGCGGTACAGGTCGCACCGATCGTCCGCAAAAATGGCGGCGCGAGCGCCCGACTGCTCGGAACCGAGCTATGGAACACCGATACGTCGATCGGCACCAGCCCTGCCCTGCGGGGCGCCTGGTTCGCCAGCGTGTCCGATGGCCTCTATCGCCAGCTTGCGACGAAATATCGCGCACGCTTCGGCACCACGCCCTTCCGCCTGTCGTCGCTCGGCTATGATTCGGTGCTGTTGACCGTGCGGATCGCCAAAGACTGGAAGCCCGGCACGGTCTTCCCCGCCGCGCGGTTGCGCGACAGCAGCGGCTTTTCCGGCATCGACGGCGCGTTCCGCTTCGGCCGCAACGGCGTGGCCGAACGCGCGCTCGAGGTTTCGGAGGTCGGCGCGGGGGCATCTGCGGTAATCGACGCGGCGCCGCGCAGTTTTGTGAACTAGGGCCAAGACGCGGAGGACGCAGAGGGGTCGGCGACGCAGGCGAGATCCGCCTGCCAGTGAGGCCCTGGCTGCTTGACGCGAGCATCCCTGCGCGAAGATAGACTTGCGCCTATAGATAAGGTGTTCACGGGTCGCGGCGCGGAAGAGATCAGAGCTATCGCTGACACCCTCGCCGCAACGCTACCGGACTATCTCGTCCGCAACGCAATCTCTCTGCGTCCTCCGCGCCTCTGCGCGAACAAAAACCGAAGCCCCGCGAAATCAGGCCGCCCGGCGCGCCTTGGATAATTTCTTCAACAACATGTCGCGCTTCATCCGCGATAGATAGTCGATGAACAGCACGCCCTGAAGATGGTCCATCTCATGCTGCAAGCAGATCGCCAGAAGACCCTCGAGCTGCTCTTCATGAATGCGGCCGTCACGGTCCATCCAGCTGGCGCGGACGGAGGCTGGCCGTTCCACTTCGGCAAACTGCTCGGGTACGGACAGACAGCCTTCGTTATAAAGCGTCACATCCTGCGATTCGCCGATGATTTCCGGGTTGATAAAGACCATCGGCCGCTTGACCGGCGGCGCGCCTTCTTCGTCGGACTCCGGTTCCTGAAGGTCGATGACCAACACCCGTTTGGGCACGCCGACCTGGATGGCGGCAAGGCCGATGCCCGGCGCGTCGTACATCGTCTCGAACATGTCGTCGATCAGCCGCTGGAGATCGTCGTCGATCGTCTCCACGGGACTGGAAATCGTGCGCAGGCGCGGGTCGGGCGCTTCAAGGATCGGAAGGATAGCCATCACGGTAAAATAGAAGAAAAGCGCTGGAAATTCAACCCACCGGCCGCCGTGCCCGCAGCGCCTGCGCCAGCGTCCCTTCATCGAGATAGTCAAGCTCGCCGCCAACGGGCATGCCATGGGCAAGCTGCGTCAGGCGGACGGGAAAGGCCTCCAGCCGCTCGGCGAGATAATGGGCGGTCGTCTGCCCCTCCAGCGTCGCATTGGTGGCGAGCACCACCTCATCCACCCCGCCCTGCTCGACCCGCGCGATGAGCGCGTCGATCGCCAGGTCCTCCGGCCGCACCCCGTCGAGCGCCGACAGCCGCCCCCCTAGCACATGAAACCGCCCCGGAAACAAGCGGGAGCGCTCCAGCGCCCACAGGTCCGCCACATCCTCCACCACGCACAGCGCGCGCGCATCGCGACGCGGATCGGCGCAGATTGCGCACGGATCGGTCGTGTCGACATTACCGCAGAGCGTACAGGTGACGAGCCGCTCGTTCACCGCTTCCAACGCGCGCAGCAAAGGCTCCAGCGCGCCCTCGCGCTTTTTCAGCAGATGCAGCACCGCCCGCCGCGCCGAGCGGGGACCAAGGCCCGGCAAGCGGGACAGCGCCTGCGTCAGCGTCTCGATCTCGGGTGATGCCATGGTACAGAGATAGGGGCTTGCAACTCCGCCGCACAAGGGCTTTGGAAGGGGCATGCGCATCATATATATGGGAACGCCCGATTTCGCCGTGCCCGCGCTCGTCGCGCTGGCGCAGGCGGGGCATGAAATCGCCGCCGTCTACAGCCAGCCGCCCCGTCCCGCCGGGCGCGGTAAGGGGTTGCGGCCCTCACCCGTGCAGCAGCAAGCCGAGGCGATGGGCATCGAGGTACGTACACCCCTGTCGCTCAAGGACGCCGAGGTTCAGGCGATCTTCGCCGCGCTCAACGCCGATGTCGCAGTGGTCGCCGCCTATGGACTGATTCTGCCGCGCGCTATCCTGGCCGCACCGCGTCACGGCTGCCTCAACATCCACGCCTCGCTCCTGCCACGCTGGCGCGGCGCGGCGCCGATCCAGCGGGCGATCCTTGCGCACGAAAATCTGACCGGCGTCACCATCATGGATATGGAGGCCGGCCTCGACACCGGGCCGATGCGCGCCAAACATGTGACGCCGATCGAGGACAAAACCGCCGGTGCGCTCACCGCCGAACTGGCGCAGGCCGGGGCGGAATTGATGGTCGAGGTGCTGGACGACCTGTCGCTCCACCCGCCCGTGCCCCAGCCCGAGGACGGCATCACATATGCCGCGAAGATCGACAAGGCCGAAGCGCGGATGGATTTCACCCGCGACGCCCATCATGTCGAACGGCAGGTGCGCGCCTTCAACCCGGC
>JBEVMZ010000057.1:0-8652 GCA_040508335.1 Sphingobium sp. | reverse complement strand
GAACTGCGCGGACTTGTGAGCGCGCGCAATGCGGGATTGGCCTTCGACCTGCGCTGCGAAACGCGCGAGGCGATGGTCGACTTCCTGCGCACGCAGATGCCCGAAGCGCTGGTGCGCGTCCGCCAGCGGGTCGAGGCGGGAGATGGCGACCCGCTCTTCCCGTCGAAGCGACCGGCCGAAAGCCTCAGCTGACGATCAGGCCGTGCTTCTTCGCGCCGAAGCTCAGCTTGTCGCCCGCTTTCACCAGCGTCGCGCCATCGCTCACCACCGCGCCGTTCACCCGGATCGCGCCTTCGGCGACCTTGCGGCGCACCTCCTTGTTGGACGGCGCAAAGCCGAGCGCGGTCGTCGCCTGCAAAACGGTCAGGCCGTCCGCGCCAAGGCTGACGGTAGGCAGATTGGCGTCCGACGCGCCTTCCTCGAACGTGCGGCGCGCGGTTTCTGCGGCGGCAACCGCTGCGTCGGCACCCCGGCACAGCGCGGTTGCCTCGTTAGCGAGAATTTTCTTCGCCTCATTGATCTCCGCACCCTCCAGCGCCGCCAGTCGCTCGACCTCGTCCATCGGCAGGTCGGTGAACAGGCGCAGCCGCGTGGCGACATCGGCGTCTGCGGTGTTCCGCCAGAACTGCCAATAGTCGTAATTGGATAGCTGATCCTCATTCAGCCACACCGCGCCGCCGACGCTCTTGCCCATCTTCGTGCCGTCCGCATTGGTGAGCAGCGGCGTCGTCAGGCCGAACACCTGCTGCCCATCGACCCGGCGGGCGAGTTCGACACCGTTGACGATATTGCCCCACTGGTCCGATCCGCCCATCTGAAGCCGGCACCCGGCACGGCGCGACAGCTCCAGAAAGTCATAGGCCTGAAGGATCATATAATTGAATTCGAGGAAGCTCAGCGACTGCTCGCGATCGAGGCGCAGCTTCACCGAATCGAAGCTCAGCATCCGGTTGACCGAGAAATGCTGGCCGATGTCGCGCAGGAAGGGGATATATTCGAGTTTGTCGAGCCAGTCGGCGTTGTCGACCATCACCGCGTCCGTCGGCCCTTCGCCAAAGGTCAGGAAGCGTTCGAACACACGCCGGATGCTCGCGACATTCTCCTTAATCGTATCGACCGTCATCAGCTTGCGCGCTTCGTCCTTGAAGCTCGGGTCGCCGATCTTGCCCGTGCCGCCGCCCATCAGCACGATCGGCTTGTGGCCCGCGCGCTGGAGCTGGCGCAGCATCATGATCGACACGAGATGCCCGACATGAAGCGAGGGCGCGGTCGGATCGAAACCGATATAGCCGGGCACGACCTGGCTTGCCGCAAGAGCGTCGAGCCCTGCCGCGTCGGTCAACTGGTGGATATAGCCGCGCGTTTCGAGGGCACGGAGCAGGTCTGAGCTGTAGGTCGTCATGATGGCCGCGCCTTTAGCATCGACGCGCTTCATCGTCACCCCAATTGCTCTGCCCCCATTTGCGCCTCTATGGATAATGGCCAAGTTCACCCCTGACGGAGCGCAACATCATGACCGGCATCCTCGCCATCGGCCTCATGTCGGGCACGTCGCGCGACGGTATCGACGCCGCTCTGATCGAAACGGACGGGGAGGGCGCGGTTGTCGCCCATGCCTTTCATGCCATGGCCTATGATGAGGGCTTTCGCCTGCGCCTCGCCGAAGCTTGCGCGCGCGCGATGGCGATGGACCGGCCGGGGCCGGAGCCGCTGATCGACGCGGTCGAACAAGAACTGACCGAACTGCATGTCGAGGCTGTCGCCGATCTGCTCGGCCGCAGCGGTCATGTGGTGCAGGACATCGGCGTCATTGGCTTCCACGGCCATACGGTGGCGCACAGGCCGGATCGCGGCTGGACCTGGCAGATCGGTGACGGCGCCGCGCTCGCTGGCGCGTTCGGCATTCCCGTCGTCGCCGATCTGCGCAGCGGCGACGTCGCAGCGGGCGGGCAGGGCGCGCCGCTGATGCCCGTCTATCATCGTGCGCTCGCCCATGATTTGCCGCGTCCGATGGCGGTGCTCAATCTTGGCGGCGTTGCCAACATCACCGCGATCGGCACGGACGGCACCCTCACCGCCTTCGACACTGGCATGGCGAGCGGCCTCATCGACAATTGGATGCGCACCCATGGCGGCGTTCCCTATGACGAAGGCGGTGCGACCGCGGCGCAAGGGACGGTCGATGAAGCGGTGCTGGGCGCGATGATGGCCGACCCCTGGTTTGCTCTTCCGCCGCCCAAGAGCATCGACCGCGAAGCCTTCACCACCGAGGTAGCCAAAGGGCTCACCCTTGAGGCCGGCGCGGCGACGCTCACGGCATTTTCGGCAGCGGCGGTAGCGCGCGCGCTCGATCATCTGCCGGAACGGCCCACCACCATCCATGTCGCAGGCGGAGGGCGGCATAATGCGACGCTCATGGCAATGCTGGCGGCGCGCACCGGCGCGGCAGTCCACTCTGTCGACGATCTCGGCTGGGACGGCGACGCGCTCGAAGCGCAGGGCTTTGCCTATATGGCAGTGCGCAGCCTCAAAGGATTGCCGATAAGCTTCCAGGGCACCACCGGTGTTCCTCGGCCGATGACCGGCGGCGTGCGCTTCGACCCTTAAAGGCGCTTCTAACGCTTGCGGGTAAGCTCGCGCATTCCCTCGTCGATCCCCTCAAGCGTCAATGGATACATCCGATCGCCCAGCAGCTGCCGCATCAGCCCGATCGACTGCGTATAGCCCCAATGGTCCGGCAGCGTCGGATTGAGCCAGATGGTCGCGGGATAGGTATGCGTCACGCGCTCCATCCACACCGCCCCACTTTCCGGGTTCATATGCTCGACCGACCCGCCCGGATGGGTGATCTCATAGGGACTCATCGCCGCGTCGCCGACGAAGATCACCTTATAATCATGGCCATATTTGTGGAGGATATCCCAGGTCGGGATACGCTCGGCAAAACGGCGACGATTATCCTTCCACACACCTTCATAGAGGCAGTTGTGGAAGTAGAAGAATTCCATATTCTTGAATTCGCCGGTCGCCGCCGAGAACAGCTCTTCGCAGAGCGTGATGAACGGGTCCATCGAACCGCCGACATCGAGGAAGAGCAGCAGCTTGACCGCATTATGCCGTTCGGGCCGCATGCGAATGTCGAGCCAGCCCTGCCGCGCGGTCCCCCGGATGGTTTCATCAAGGTCGAGTTCGTCCGCCGCCCCCTCGCGCGCAAACCGGCGGAGGCGGCGCAGCGCAACCTTGATGTTGCGGGTACCCAGTTCCCGGCTGTTGTCGAGATTGGCGAACTCGCGCTTTTCCCACACCTTGATCGCACGCTTGTGCCGGCTCTCACCACCGATACGCACGCCTTCGGGATTATAGCCGCCATTGCCGAAGGGAGAGGTGCCGCCGGTGCCGATCCATTTATTGCCGCCCTGATGCCGGCCCTTCTGCTCCTCCAGCCGCTCTTTCAGCGTCTTCATGATTTCGTCCCAGTCGCCCAGAGACTTGATCTTCTCCATCTCTTCGGGACTGAGGAATTTTTCCGCGACGAGCTTAAGCCAATCTTCCGGAATTTCCGCCTCGACCCCGTCGGGGTCGAGCAGCCCCTTGAACACGCGCGCGAAAACCTGATCGAAACGGTCGATCAGCCCTTCGTCCTTCACATAGGTTGCGCGGGAGAGATAATAAAACTCCTCCGGCCGCCGTTCGATCACGTCGCGGTCGAGCGCTTCCAGCAGCATCAGATGCTCCTTGATACCGGCCTTGATGCCGGCAGAGCGGAGCGCGTCGAGGAAATTGAGTAGCATCGCCTATCCTTTCCGATAGCATGGGCGTGGATGCAAGCGCGGATCGGCCGCTGCTCAGTCGATGCGCACCTTGCCGCGCCCGGACTTGACGCTCGCCCGCTTGATCTTGCCCTCGACCCGGCGCGCCTGCGACGCCTTGGTCGGCTTGGTCGGGCGGCGCTTCTTGGGCACGATCGTCGCCTCGCGAATGAGCGCGATCAGCCGGTCGCGCACCTCCTGCCGGTTGAGCAGTTGCGACCGCGCGCCCTCGCTGCGCAGCACCAGCACGCCTTCGCGCGTCATGCGCGATCCGGCGAGCGCCGCGAGCCGATGCTTGACCGCGTCGGGCAGACCGGGCGAGCCGGCGACGTCGAACCGCAGCATGACCGCGCTGTCGGTGGTATTCACATGCTGCCCGCCCGGCCCGGACGCGCGGGTAAAGCTTTCGACCAGTTCGTCGCTGTCGATCGCGATGGAGCGGGTTATGGGGATGAGGGGCATGGGTGTCGCGGCCGCGCTGGGTTCAGCAGCCGGCTTCCTCCAGCATCGCTTCGGTAAAGCCGGCGGCGGCGAACGTCGCGGGCAAGGGCGCGGTCGCCTGCGCGGGTTCCTTGGCGCCGCGCGGCATCCTGAGGAACCGGCTGTGCAGCAGCATCGCGCCGCCCCCCGTCCCATACACCGGGTCGCCCACGATGCCGAAGCCAAGCCCATGTTCGGCATGAACGCGGATCTGATGCGTGCGGCCTGTACGGGGCGTGAAGGCGATGAGCGCGCGGCCGTCGTGCTCGGCGATCTTGCGCCAATGGGTGATCGCCGCCTTGCCCGCCTTTGCCGGGATCATGCGCCAGCCTTCGCTCGCCGAGCTGATCTTCTTGAGCGCCAATTCGATCGTGCCCTCTTGGTCGGTGGGAATGCCCTCGACCACCGCGATATAGCGTTTCTCCACCGTCCCCGCCTCGAACGCGGCGGCATAGCGCTTATGCGCCTTGGGATTGCGCGCGAGGATCAGGCAGCCGCTGGTATCGCGGTCGAGCCGGTGGACCGGCAGGGGCCAGCGCTGAAAGCCGAAGGTCAGCGACGAGAGGTGATTTTCAAGCGCGATCGAGCCGTCGCGGGGCATGTCGACCGGCATGCCGGCAGGCTTGTCGAGGATAATCGCTTCGCCGTCGATGAAGAGGACTTTGTCGTTGAGGAGAGCCATGGGCGTTTTTTTCTGTTTCTTGCGGGGAGATTGACGGGCGCGCCACCTGCTATAGGGCTTTGGCGCCATGAACAACAGCGGGGCAGCAACGGGCGAACGGCTCGACTGGATCGACGTGGCGCGGGGAGCCGGGATCGTCGCAGTGGTGCTGAGTCATATGTGGACGCAAGGCGCGATGCGCGACGCGATGTACAGTTTTCACATGCCGCTTTTCTTCCTGCTGTCGGGCCTGCTGGCAAGGCCTCGCCCGATCGCGGACTTCACGGTGCGTCAGCTGGCAGGGCAGATGCGCCCCTATGCCGCCTTCCTCGCGCTGCTGATTCTTGTGGATCAGGTCGTCGAGCCGCTGAAGGGCGGCGTGCCGATCTTCAGACACTGGCCTGCCGATCTCGTGCCGATCCTGCTGGGCGGGACGTGGCTGCACGGCCCCTACACGATCTTCTGGTTCGTACCCTGCCTGATGGTTGCGCGCATCGGGATGAATCTGTTCATGGTGCGCTGGCCCGATCTGCGCAGTCGCGCATGGTGGGGCATCGCTCTCATCTTGCTTGCGCTCGGCTATGCAGTGGGCGCCGCGACTGACGTGTCGCCGCTCGGCCTGCTGACCGTGCCGATGGCGATGTTTCTGCTATGGCTGGGCGCGGCCGTAGGTACGAAGCCGCTTCGCCCCCTCCTGCTGCTGCCGCTCGTTCCGTTGTCGCTCGCGGGGCTGGCCGGTTTGTGGCCGACGCTCAATGTGAAGGCGGGCGATTATGGCTGGCCTTTGCTCTCCATCGCATCCGCCATCGCGACGTCGATCCTGCTGCTGTACCTCTCACGCAAGGCTGCGCCATGGGCCGGCTGGCTCGGTGCCATCGGCCGTGCCTCGCTCGTCATCATGTATCTGCACGTCGCGCTGATCCATTATGGTCAACCTTACCTTGGCAAGCCCGTCCTGGCCGCGCTGGCGCTGCTGATACCCTTTGCTTATTATCATCTATTGCGTGCCGTGCCACCGCTCCGGCGCCTGTTCCTGTGACAGGGCATCGCTCGACAGCCAGCACCCGAGCGGCGTAGCATCGGCCCCATGCCCGACACGCCCACCCTGGCGCCGCATATCGGCACCGTGCTTCAGATCCTCAGCCATATCGGCATCTTCGTCTTTGCCGCGTCGGGCGCGCTGGCGGCCGCGCGGTTGCGGCAGACGTTCGTGACCTTCGTCTTTTTCGCGCTCGTCACCGGGGTCGGCGGCGGAACGCTGCGCGACCTGCTGATCGGCGTGCCGGTTTTTTGGGTGCATGACGCGGTGCCTGCCATCATCTGCATCGTCGCAGCGCTGATGGTATGGATGACCCCGCGCCGCATCTGGAGCGAACGGGCGCTCGACTGGCTCGATGCGGTCGGGCTGGCCGCCTTTGCCGTGTTCGGCGCGGCAAAGGCGATGGGGGTCGGCGTGCCGCCTTTCGTCGCCGGCATGATGGGTGTGGTAACGGGTTGCGTTGGCGGCATTCTGCGCGACCTGCTGGCCGGCGAGCCCTCGATCCTGCTGCGCCCGGAGCTTTACGTCACGGCGGCAGCCTTCGCCGCGGGCCTGTTCGTCGGCCTGCGCTGGATCGGGCTCGGGCTGCCGGTCGCGGCAATAATCGCCGCGCTCTTAGGATTCGTGCTACGGGCCATTGCGATCAGGCGGGGCCTCTCCCTACCGCATTATCGCGGCGGCGACTGAGCGCTCAGCGCCAGAACGCGGCGATGAGCGTCAGCAGGCCCTGCTCATTCTCCCGCACCGCGCGAGGCGCGCCGAGGCCCCGGCATTCGAGGCAATCCGCTCGCACGCCGCCGTCGATCAGCCCGCGCACATCGGCCACCGCCTGCGCCGCCCAGCGCCGTTGCAAAAAGGCCTGTCGCCCCAGCAAATCGCGTCCCTGCGCCGTGGCTGCCTCTTCCTCGCCGCTGCCTGACATCGACTTAACCAACTGCGTGAAGGCGTCGGGCTCCTTGCGGATCAGATAGGGCTTGGCCTTGGCCGGGTCGATCTTCGCCCGCCGCGCGGCTTCGGCGATCGCCTCCTCCAGCCCGCCAAAGCGATCGACCAGACCGATGCGACGTGCCGTCTCGCCATCCCAGACCCGCCCCTGCGCGATGGCGTCGATCGCTTCCGGGCTTTTGCCGCGTGCCTTGGCGACCAGGCCGACGAAGCGGCGGTAGATATCCTCCACGCCCAATTGCATGATGCGGTCGAATTCCGCCGTCGTGCCGCCAGCAAGATCGGGCTGGCCCGAAAGCGGCGTCGTGCGCACGCCGTCGGTCGTGATCCCCATCTTAGCGAGCGTGCCCTCGAAACTCGGCAATATACCGAACACGCCGATCGATCCGGTGATCGTGTCGGGCTGCGCGAAGATGACATCGGCCGGCGTCGAAACCCAATAGCCCCCGCTCGCCGCGACATTGCCCATGGAGGCGACGACCGGCAGGCCGCTATCCTTCGCCTTCTGGATCGCGGCGCGAATCTTTTCAGAGGCCATGACCGATCCGCCGGGCGAATCGACCCGCACCACCAGCGCCTTCAACTCCTTCTCGGCGAGCGCGGTGGTGAGCAGCTGGGCAATGCTGTCGCCCGCCGCCGTTCCCGGTCCGGCCTTGCCATCGACGATATTGCCCGCGATCGTGATGACGCCGATCTGGCCGTCATTGGCCGGCTGCCTCGCCTGCGCATAAGCGGGAAGAGCGATGCTGGCATAGCCGCCCGCCCGTCCCTTGGCGTCCTTGCCTGCGACCTGCGTCACGCGCTCGCCGAACTGGAGTTCGTCGCCAAGCCTGTCGACCAGACCCGCGTCTAGCGCTGCCTTGGCGATATTGCCGCCCGCCGCTTGGGCCGCGGCGCCGGGATCGCTGGAGAAGGCGGCGACCTTCGCCTTGGGCCGCGCCTTGGCGACGTCGGCCTGCCACTGCCGCCAGAGCGCATCCGCCAGCGCCTGGCTCGCTGCCTTGGCTTCGGGCGACTGATCGCTGCGGATGAAGGGTTCAACGAAACTTTTATAGGTGCCGACCCGATAGACATGGGTGTTGACGCCCAGCTTGTCGATCAGGCCCTTATAGTAAAGCCCCGTACCACCTCGCCCGAACAGCGCGACGCCGCCCAGCGGATCGAGCCAGATTTCGCTGGCATGCGCGGCAAGCTGATAGGCCTCGTCGCCATAAAGCGCAGCGCGCGCGAAGACCGGCTTCTTCGCCGCGCGCACTCCGTCCAGCGCCACGCCGATGCGCCGCATCGCCACCTGCCCGCCGCCGGCAAAGCCATCGAGGTCGAGCACCACCGCCTTGACCTTGTCATCGGTGCGCGCCGCATCGAGCGCCGCGACGATATCGGCCAGCGCATATTCCTTCATGCCCGCGCGCGGGCCGGCGAGCAGCGTGGTGAAGTCCGTGTCCTGCGGCTGTTCGACCACCGATCCGTCGAGATCGAGCAGCAGCGCGCCGGATTTCACGCTCGCGCTCGGCGAGGAAAAGGACAGCGCGGCATAGATCATGCCGAAGAACAGCAGCAGGAACAGGAGGACGAGGCCATCCTTGATCGCCAGCAATATGCGCCAGATCGCCTTCACGAATGTCACGCCGGGATGCTCCTTCACGAACCTTGCTTGGGCGAACCGCTATCCGATCGAGCCTGCCGCTGCAAATGAGCCGCAGTCGGTTCCTGTTCCC
>JBEVMZ010000030.1:0-2915 GCA_040508335.1 Sphingobium sp. | reverse complement strand
TATGCGCGGATCGGCCATCCGGTCGGCGCCTTCGCCCGCCTGATCGACGCTTGCGAGGCGCGCTGGAACGATCACCGGCGGTCGGATCGGCGACGGCGGATGTTGGGAGTGCTGACCGTCCTCCTGCTTGTCGTGGTGGCAGGCAGCGGCGCCTTCGCCGCGCAATGGTTAGTGTTGCGCCTCGCTGGCCCTTATGGCTGGCCGATACTCGCGCTGCTCGCCTTTCCTGCCCTCGCCCAGCGCAGCCTGTTCGATCATGTCCGCCCCGTCGCCCGCGGGCTGGAGCAGGGTGACCTTCCCGGCGCGCGGACGGCGGTCGGCATGATCGTCGGGCGCGATACGCAAGCGCTGGACGAAGCCGGCATAGCCCGCGCCGCGATCGAAAGCCTCGCCGAAAGCTTTTGCGACGGCATCGCCGCGCCGCTGTTCTGGCTGCTGCTGCTCGGCCTGCCGGGGGTGTGGGTCTATAAAGCGATCAACACCGCCGACAGTCTGATCGGCCACAAGGAGCCGCGCTGGCGCGCCTTTGGCTGGGCGGCGGCGCGGACGGACGATCTGCTCAATCTGCTGCCGGCGCGGCTCGGTGGCTTCATTCTATGCCTTGCCGGCGGAGGGGGATGGCGCGTGATGCTGCGCGATGCGCGCAAACATGCCTCGCCCAATGCCGGGTGGACGGAAGCGGCGATGGCCGGCGCGCTCGGACTGCGGCTCGCCGGGCCGATCGCCTATGACGGGATCGCCCACGAGAAGCTCTGGATCGGCGATGGCCGCGCCGATGCGAACGCCCGCGACATAGGCCGCGCCTTGCGCATCTATGTCCGCGCATGCCTAATTCTCTGGTTGCTGGCGGGTGGGATCGCATGGGCGCTCTGATGCTTCAGGGCACCGGCTCCGACGTCGGCAAGTCGGTGCTGGTGGCGGGCCTCTGCCGCGCGCTCGTCAATCGCGGCCTCTCCGTCCTGCCGTTCAAGCCGCAAAATATGTCGAACAATGCAGCCGTCACCAGCGACGGGGGCGAGATCGGCCGAGCGCAGGCGCTTCAGGCGGTGGCATGCAGGGTTGCGGCCCATAGCGACATGAATCCGGTGCTGCTCAAGCCCCAAGCGGATCGCACCTCGCAACTCATCGTCCATGGCCGTGTGCGCGGCACGCTGGGCGCGGGCAATTTTCGCGAAGCGCGCGGGTCGCTGCTGACCGAGGTCATGGAGAGTTACGACCGCCTGCGCAGCCGGTGCGACATCGTCATGGTGGAGGGCGCCGGATCGCCCGCCGAAATCAACCTGCGCGCCGGCGACATCGCCAATATGGGGTTCGCGCGGGCCGCGAATGTGCCGGTCGTGCTGGTCGGCGATATCGACCGGGGCGGCGTGATAGCCGCTGTCGTCGGCACGCGCACGGTGATCGATCCCGCCGACGCAGCGATGATCACCGGCTTCCTCATCAACAAATTTCGTGGCGACCCCGCGCTGTTCGAGGATGGCTATGCCCAGATCGAAGCATTGTCGGGCTGGCGCGGTTTCGGCGTCATACCCTGGCTCGCGCCCGTCGCCCGCTTGCCGAGCGAAGATGCGGTCGTGCTGGAAAAGCGTCAGGCGTCCGGCAGCGATCGCCTGCTCATCGCCTGTCCGATCTTCCCGCGCATTTCCAATTTCGACGATCTCGACCCGTTCAAGCAGGAGCCTGGCGTCGATCTCCTGATGGTGCCGCCCGGCCAGCCGATCCCGGCGGAAGCGGCGCTGATCGTGCTGCCCGGATCGAAGGCGACGATCGCCGATCTTGAGGCGATGCGGCAGGAGGGATGGGACATCGACATCCGCGCCCATCATCGGCGCGGCGGGGCCATATTGGGGATTTGCGGCGGGTATCAGATGCTCGGACGACGCATCGCTGACCCCGATGGATTGGAAGGACCGCCGGGCATGGTCGATGGCCTGGGTCTGCTCGACGTCGAAACGACGCTGATGGCGGGCAAGACCCTGTCGCAGATCGGGGGAAAAGCGCTGGGCGCTGATTTCTCTGGCTATGAGATGCATATGGGCCGCACCGAGGGAGCCGGCACCGTCCGCGCCTTTGCGACACTGGACGGCACGCGACCAGATGGCGCCGTCAGCCCGGACGGCCGGGTGATGGGCAGCTATGTCCACGGGCTGTTCGCGCAACCGGGCCTGCGCGGGGCATTGCTCGAGCGATTGGGCGCGCAGTCGGACGGGCTGGACAATGACGCCGTCGTCGATCGGGCGCTCAATGACATCGCCGCGCAACTGGAAGAGCATGTCGATATCGACGCGCTGATCGCGCTCGCACGGAAAGGAAGCACCCGATGACCAGCCTCTTCGTCCTTGGCGGCGCGCGATCGGGCAAGAGCCGCTATGCGCAGATGCGCGCCGAGCAGACCGGCCTCGACCGCATCTTCATCGCCACGGCACAAGCCTATGACGGAGAGATGGAAGACCGCATCGCCCACCATCGCGACGAACGCGGGGACGGCTGGCACACGGTCGAGGTGCCCCTCGATCTGACCGCCGCGATCCGCGACCAGGAAGACGGCGCCGTCCTGCTGATCGATTGCCTTACCCTCTGGACCTCTAACCTGCTGCTGGCCGGGCACGACGCGCTCGACGCCGTACCCGACCTGATCGAAGCGATCGGCGAGGCGGCAGGGCCGATAATCCTTGTCTCTAACGAAGTCGGTCTCGGCATCGTCCCCGACAACGCGCTTGCCCGGCGCTTTCGCGACATGGCAGGCATCGTCAACCAGCGCGTGGCGGCGGCCGTCGGCGAGGTGCAATTTCTGGTCTCAGGCCTGCCGCTGCGCGTCAAATAGGGCGATAGCCCTTGCGCCATTTGGTCCACAAATGCCGCGCCAGCATCAGCGGCGGCATGCGCAGCCAATGCGAGCGCAGATAGAAGGCGAA
>JBEVMZ010000261.1:0-14246 GCA_040508335.1 Sphingobium sp. | reverse complement strand
GGCAGGACGTCACCTTGCTGTTCACCGACATCGTGATGCCCGGCATGACAGGGCGCGAACTGGCCGACGCGGCGGCCGAAATCCTCCCCAATCTCAAGATCGTCTTCACGACCGGATATACGCGCAATGCGGTCGTGCATAACGGCGTGCTCGATCCGGGTACGAATTTCCTGCCCAAGCCCTTCGGCATCGACCAGCTCGCCGCCAAGATCGCCGAGGTTCTGGACGCATAGCGCCGGCGGTCCTGCGGTCTGCGATAGCAGACCCGGCAAATTGGCGGAACCTCAGCGCATTTCGACGGTTGGAACGAAACATGAACAATGGAGATGTTTCGTGACCGATCAGATGCATAACCCGAAGCTGGACGACCATCCCGGCTCAAACGCCGAAAAATCGCCCGATGACTGGGTGTCGGGCGATGATCCGATGACGGGAGCGCAAGCTTCCTATCTGACGACTTTGTGCGAGGAAGCGAAGGTCGATCCGCCCGGCGACGGTCTGAACAAGGCGGATGCGTCGCGGATGATTGACGATCTCAAGGCCAAGCTGGGACGGGACTAAGCCACGCCTGCCGCGTCTAAGAAGCGCCTTCCTGCTGGACCGCCGCTACAAGCGCGCTCGCGCAGCCCAGCAGCGCGGCGCGGCTGAAGGGTTTGCCGATGATGACGCGGTCTTCATGGCCGGGCGGCAGATTTTCCCGGCCGTAACCAGTGACGAAAGCGAAGGGCGTGCCCTTGGTCGCGAGCATGTCGGCGATATTGTCCACGCCATGACCCTGAAGATTGCCGTCGAGAAGGACGGCGTCGAACCCGCCCTCGACGATCAGCCTCACCGCTTCGCTTGGCGAGGAGGCGGTCGCACTGATGATGCCGCCTTCATCCTCGATCATGCCGGCGATCTCCATCGCCACCAGCGGCTCATCTTCGATGATAAGAAAGGTCCGTCGGGCGATGCTGTTGCCCATCTGCCTCTCGGCCATGGGGGCGGTCGCGCGTTTGGGTTCGACGGTGCCGACCCGCGCGATGCGCGGGCCGCAGGGCAGGGCAAGGGTCCAGCACACGCCCAGCCGATTATAGTCGGCCGTGGCGCTCCCGCCCTCCGCCCGCAGGCTGCGTTCGATGAGGGCCGAGCCGAAACCCCGGCGCGACGGCGGCGACACGGGCGGTCCGCTGCGCTCGGTCCAGCGGATGACGAGCTGTTCCTCCCTGACGGCCCAGTTCAGTCCGACCCGGCCATCGGCGATCGACAGCGCGCCATATTTATGCGCGTTGGTGAACAACTCATGCAGGATCAGCGCCAGATGAAGTGCGAGTTCGGGTGCAAGGTCCAGTTCCGGTCCATCGATATCCAGCTGCGCCGGGTCGGCCGCACCGATATCGATCTGCCCGTCGATCAATTCGCGCAGGCCCGCGCCCTGCCACGTCGCGCTGCTCAGCAATGAATGCGCACGCGCCAGCGCATGGATGCGCCCGGTGAAGGTCGGCGCGAAATCCGATGGGCCGGACGAATGGCGCAACGTCTGCACCGCGATCGCCTGCACCGATGCCAGCGTGTTCTTCACCCGATGGTTGAGTTCCCCGATCAACAGCCGCTGGGTTTCTTCGGCGCGCTTGCGTTCGGTGACGTCGAGAATCTGGACATTGATCGACACCAGTTGCCCGCGCCCGTCGAGCAGCGCCGAACAATAGCATTCGCATTCGAGTAGCACCCCCTCGGCCGTGCGCAGGCGCAGCGGCTGCATGGCGCGCAGCCTCTCGCCGGCGATCAACTCGCCCATGAGTGCTTCGAACGCCCCGGCATCCTCCGGATCGACCCACTCCATGTCGGCTGCACGGAAACCCGCAACCTCGGGCGCGCGCCAGCCGAACAGACGCTCCGCGCCGTTGGACCAGGAAATGATGTGCCGCCCGGCGTCGAATTCCACGATTGCGAGCGGGCTGTTGTCGCCATGCGCGTGCAGCCGGGCAAGTGCGCTGGCCAGCTCGTCGCGCTGCCGGGCCGTCTCCTGCCGCTGGTGGAACAGTTCGACGAAGATCCCGACCTTGCTGCGCAGGATATGCGTGTCGATGGGCTTAAGCAGATAATCGACCGCGCCGGCTTCATAGCCGCGAAAGCGCCGCCGCTCGTCGGTCGCGACGGCGGTCAGGAAAATGATGGGCACGCGCCGGGTGCGTTCGGTGCCGCGCATGAGTTCGGCCAGCTCGAAGCCGTCCATGCCGGGCATCTGGACGTCGAGCAGGGCGAGCGCGACGTCGTTGACCAGCAGCAGTTCGAGCGCCTGGACGCCCGAACGCGCCTTCAGCAGCTCGACCCCTTCATCCTTGAGCAGTGCTTCGAGTGCGGTGAGATTTTCCTCCACATCGTCGACAGCGAGAATTTTGGGCAGTTCAGGAGACATTTTCGGCGTCCTGGAGCTTTACCAGATTGCGGCGATAGATTTTCTCTCCCTCCTCGAAATCGGAAAAACCGTCCGAATGGCGGGAGAAGCGCAGCGTCTCTTTCGATCCAAGCCCAAGGAATCCGCCCCGCACCAGCGATTCGCCGAAGAGGCCGAGCGCGCGGTCCTGAAGGTCGCGGTCGAAATAGATGAGAACGTTGCGGCTCGAAACGAGCTGAACTTCGGCGAAAACCTGGTCGCTCGCCAGATTATGTTCGGCAAACACGGCGCGCTTGCGGAGCGTTTTGTCGAAGACGGCGGCGCCATAGGCGGCGGTATAATAATCCGATAGCGAGCGCGTGCTGCCGGAAAGACGGTGATTTTCGGTGAATTGCTGGATGCGGTCGAGATCGTAGATGCCCGCCTGCGCCTTTTCGAGCGCGGCGGGGCTGATATCGGTGCAGTAGAAGATCGTGCGATCCTCAAGCCCTTCTTCGCGGAAAAGGATGGCGAGCGAATAAAATTCCTCGCCATTGGCGCAACCCGCGATCCAGACCTTGAGCGAAGGGTAGGTGCGCAGATGCGGAACCACCTTTTCGCGCAGCGCGCGGAAATAGGCGGGGTCGCGAAACATCTCGCTCACCTGGATGGTGAGGAAGCCCATGAGGTCGGCAAACAGGGCAGGGTCGCGCAGCAGGTGATGTTGGAGCTGAGACAGGCTTTCAAAGCCATGTCGCTGCTGTGCACGGGCCAGGCGCCGATGGAGGGAGCCGCGCGAATAGCCCCGGAAATCATAATGATAATGCCGCCAGATCGCCTCCAGCAGCAGATCGAGCTCAAGCTCCTCATGGGGCAGAAAAACGACTTCGTTCATCGCGGCATCCATACCCGCGCGAGGCTGAGCAGCTTATCGACGTCGAGCGGCTTGGCAAGATAGTCGTTGGCGCCGGCATCGAGACAATCCTGCTGGTCGCGCGCCATAGCCTTGGCGGTGAGCGCGATGATCGGCAGCTTCGCGCCCCAGGCCTTCTTGCGAATTTCGCGCGTCGCGGTCAGACCGTCCATTTCCGGCATCATCACGTCCATGAGGACGAGATCGACCGGTTCGGCAAGGCCGCGCGCCGATTCATCCAGCGCCTGCAACGCTTCCTTGCCGTTGCGGGCGATGCGCACGCGCGCGCCATGCGGTTCGAAGATCGAGGTGACGGCATAGACGTTGCGAATGTCGTCCTCGACTACCAGAATTTCGCGCCCTTCGAGCGCGGCGTCGCGGTTTAACGACTTCGCGATCAGCGCCTGCTGTGGTTCGGGGAGGTCGGAAACGACCTGATGCAGGAACAATGTGACTTCGTCGAGCAGCCGTTCGGGTGACTTCGCACCCTTGACGATGATCGACTTGGAATAGCGCCGCAGTCGCATTTCCTCGTCCGCCGCCAGATCGCGGCCAGTATAGACGATGACGGGCGGGAAACCGACCGCCTCGTCGGCGCTCAGCCGGTCGAGCAGGTCGAGCCCCGACGCGTCGGGCAGGTTGAGGTCGAGCACCATGCAGTCGAAGGTTTCGCGGCCGAGCAGGTCGAAACATTCCGCCGCCGAGTGCGCCTCGATCGTTTCGACATCGCGCGAGGCGAGCAGCAGCTTGACGCTCTGCGCCTGCTGCGCGTCGTCCTCCACCACCAGCACGCGGCGCATGCGCTGTGCCATGCGGGCTTCGAGCCCCTCCAGCATCTCGACCAGCGCTTCACGCTTCACCGGCTTGAACAGATAGCCGATTGCCCCGCTCGACAGCGCGGCGCGGCTGTCGTCATCGACAGAAACGACATGCACCGGGATATGCCGGGTGCGCACGTCGCGCTTGATGCGGTCGAGGACGGACAGGCCGGTATGATCGGGCAGGTTCATGTCGAGGATGACGGCATTGGGCACATATTGCCGCGCCATTAACGCGCCCTCGTCGGCGGTGCCGGCGATCAGGCACTGGAATTTCAGTTCATGGGCGATGTCGCGCAGGATGCGGGCAAAGACGGGGTCGTCCTCGACGATCAGGATGACGCGCGAATCGCCGGACAGGTGCTCCCGATCATCCTCGGCGTCGGGGCCTTGGCGGCGGCGCGCGGGCTTGGGATTGGAGGGGAGCGGCCGCGTCGGTTCGGCCGCGCGGGGCGGTTCGGCTGCAGCATCGTAGCTGACTGGAAGGACGAGGGTGAAGCGGCTGCCTTCGCCCGCCTTGCTGTCGACCTGGACTTCGCCGCCGAGCAGTCGGGCAAGTTCGCGTGAGATCGAAAGGCCAAGGCCCGTGCCGCCATATTTGCGGCTGACGCTACCGTCCGCCTGCCGGAATGCTTCGAAGATCACCTGCTGCTGTTCGGGCGGGATGCCGACGCCGGTATCGGTCACGGTGAAGGCGATGCGGCCCTCGGCAGTCTGGCCTACATCGAGCGAAACCGATCCGCGCTCGGTAAATTTGATCGCGTTGGACAGGAAATTCTTCAGGATCTGCTCGATCCGCTGCGGGTCGCTGTCCATCTCCGCTGGTGCTTCGGGGAGAAGGTTGAGGCTGAGGTCGAGCCCCTTGGACGTGGCCGACGGGGCGAACAGCGTCTCCATTTTCTGGAGCATGGCCGCGATGCGGATACGGCGCGGCTGTAGCTCGAGCTTGCCGGCCTCGATCTTCGAAATGTCGAGAATGTCATTGATCAGCGTCAGCAGATCATTGCCCGACGTTTCGATGGTTTCGGCGTGGCGTACCTGTTCGGCGTTGAGATTGCCGCCGCGATTCTCGGCAAGCAACCGGGCCATGATGAGCAGGGAATTGAGCGGCGTGCGCAATTCATGGCTCATATTGGCGAGGAATTCGGACTTGTAGCGGCTCGCCTGTTCCAGCTCGCCTGCCTGCGCGCGCAGCGAAGTCTGGGTGCGGGACAGTTCGTCGCGCTGGGCCTCGAGCTGGCGGGTCTGTTCCTCAAGCTCGGCATTGCTTTGTTCAAGCTCGCTCTGCTGCACTTCGAGACGGGCGGCGGTTTCCTGAAGCTGGCGGCTCTGCTGTTCCAGCTCGTCATTATTGACGCGCAGTTCCTCGCTTTGCGCCTGAAGCTCCTCGGCCTGCTGCTGCGTTTCCTCCAGCAGTTCGCGCAGCCGCGCGCGATATTTGCCCGAGCGGATGGCGACGCCAAGCTGGTTGGCGATACGGTCCAGCAGCGCCAGCGTATCCTTCTGGTCGCCCTTGCGCAGGCCCAGTTCGATCACGGCATTGACGGTGCCGTCCGCGCGGGTGGTGGTGATGACTAGCTGTTCGGGCTTGGCCTGCCCCAGCGCCGAGCCATAGCTCAGATAATCATTGGGAACGTCGTCGATGACGAAGTTGCGCTGGTCGATCGCCGCCTGCCCGAGCAGCCCTTCGCCTGGCGCGAAGCGTTCCGGCAGGCGTGCGTCTGCGGGCACGGCATAGGTCGCATAGCGGCGGAAGCCTTCACCATCCGAAATATAGAGCGCGCCGGCGCGGGCCTGAAGATAGTCGGCGAGGAAGGTGAGGGCGCTTCGTCCGAGCGTGTCGAGCGGCTGTTCGCCGCCCACCGCCTTGGCAAGGCCCACCTGGCCACCCTGGAGCCATTCTTCGCGCGCGATGGCGAGCTGGTTGCGGATGAAGAGATAGCCTATCCCCGCGAGCATCCAGCATACGGTTCCGCCGATCGTCCGGTTGACTATCGCCACGCTGGGGTCGACCCCGGCCGGGGCAAGGGTCAAACCTGCGATGATCAGCAATGTCGCGATCGCCGCGACGATCAGCGGAGTCTGCGGCCGCTTGGTCAGATAGGCGAGGACCACGGGCAGAAGATAGGCCACCCATACCGCGGTGCCCAAGGGGAAGAGCATGTCGGCGATGAAGGGCAGGGCGATGAGCAGGAGAAGGGCAGCATGCAACCAGCCCTGCCGGGTCGACGTATAATCCTTGATCATATGCGATTGTCACGTCCGGCAGCAGGCGCGAAGCGCGCGCTCATTGCCGGATGCTGATCCCCCTTCGATAATGTGCACGCCGCCCGAAAACGACGCCCCCCAAAGTGCAAACGCATCGAAAACGGCGTCAGGCCGCTTTGGTTCCGTTATAATATCTGTGAAGGGTAAGGGCTTACCCCAGGCTGAACGCGGAGTCGAGAAAAGCGAGCAGCGCGGTCCAGGATTGGGCATGAGCCTGGGCGTCATAGGCCATGCGCGCGTCGCCCAGGGACGCGACATACCTGTTGGTAAAGCTATGCAGCGCACGGCCATAGACCGTCATCTGCCAGTCGGCGTCCGCCGCCATCATCTCTGCCTGAAAGCCGGCGACATGTTCGGTAGGGACCAGCGGGTCGAGCGCGCCGGTGTAGACGGCGATCGCCGGCATAGCCTGCCCGGCAACGGCAGGGCGACCGGTGGTGAGCAGACCGTGGAAGCTGCCGACCGCGCGCACCGGCGCACCGGATCGCGCGAGTTCGAGGACGGAGAAGCCGCCGAAGCAATAGCCGATCGCAGCCGTCTGCTCCGGTCCCGCCACGCCCATCGCGAGCAGCGCGTCTAGGCCGGCGCGCACGCGCGCGCGCAGATAATCGGGGTCGGCGCGGAAATGTTCGAGGGCGGCCGTCATTTCCGCGCCTTCGAGCACGCGGCCGCCGCCATGCATGTCGGCGGCAAGGACGGTATAGCCAAGCTCGGCAAGCATGGCACAGTGACGGTGCACATTGCCGCCGATGCCGTCGGCCTCATGCACGACGAGCATGGCGCGGCCGTTGGACGACCCGGCGGGGCGATAGAGTTCGCCATGGAGTTCGAGATCGCCGTCGAAATAGCGCAGAAGCTCGCCTCGCGGTTCGTCCGCCATCATCTTCTCCCTGGGGTGTCGTGCCGTCCGCTTTTGGGAACGGTCATCAGCGCGCGCCGTTCCGAGCGGTCAGCCGGCCTTGCGGAATGTCTCCGCCGCCGCGCAGGCGAGGGCGTCCGCGCGCTCATTTTCGGGGTGGCCGGCATGGCCCTTCACCCATTTCCAGCTGACCTCGTGGCGCGCGACGGCGGCAAGCAGCGCCTGCCACAGTTCGGCATTCTTGACCGGCTTCCTGTCAGCGGTCTTCCACCCGTTGCGCTGCCAGCCGAAGACCCATTTGGTGATGCCGTCCATCACATATTTGCTGTCGGTATGGAGCGTCACGGTGCATGGCCGTTTGAGGGCATTGAGCGCCTCGACCGCGGCCATCATTTCCATGCGGTTATTGGTGGTGAGCGATTCGCCGCCTGAGATTTCCTTCTCACTATCGCCCGCGCGCAATATTGCGCCCCAGCCGCCGGGGCCGGGATTGCCCTTGCACGCGCCATCGGTGAAGATGTCGACCTGAGGCCCGGTCACGCGCCGAGCAGTTCCGCAGGTTGAAGGCCCCTATAGAGATCGAGCCGCCGCAGATAGGCGAGCGGGTCCTTGCGCGTCACCATGGCGTCGGGCGGGGTGTTGATCCAATCATAGGCGCGGGTCAAAAGGAAGCGCAGCGCCGCGCCCCGACAAAGGATGGGAAAGGCCGCGCGTTCGTCGTCGCTAAGACCATGCGCCTGCGCATAGCCGGCGCCGAGGCTGGCCGCGCGATCGGGGAAAAAATCCGTGCCGTCATTGCTGAACACCCACGCGCTGTGTGTCACCGCCAGATCATAGGCCCGGATGTCGGTGCAGCTAAAATAAAAGTCGATGAGGCCGGTCACCTCATCGCCCAGCATGAGCACATTGTCGGGAAAAAGGTCGGCATGGATGACCGAGCGGGGCAAATCGGCGGGCCAATGGGCCTCCAGGAACGCCAGCTCCTCCCGCACCCGCTGCCCAAGGCCAGGCGCGATGGTTTCGAAATCCGCCCCGCATTTCGCCGCCAGATTATGCCAGCCGGCGATGTCGAGCGCATTGGGCCGGGTAGGCGCAAACCCCTCCGCCGCGCGGTGCAGCTCGCCCAGCGCAGCGCCCGCCGCGCGCGCCTGCGCCGGGGTCGGTTCGGTGACGGAGATGCCGGTCAGAAACTCGATAAGGCAGGCAGGGCGACCAGCAAGCTGTTGCAGGCGGCGTCCTTCGCGATCGGAGATGAAGCGCGGGACCAGGCAACCGCGCGCGCCCAGATGATCGAGCAGATCCATGAAAAAGGGCAGGTCGCCCTCATCCACCCGCTTTTCGTAGAGCGTCAGGATATAGCGGTGGCCGTTGCCGTCCGCCCCTGTCGTTTCGAGCAGATAATTGCTGTTCTCGACCCCTTCCGCGATCCCCTTGGCCGATACCAGCCGCCCGGCGTCGTAGCGCGTCAGAAAGGCGTCGATCTCCTCGGCGGGAACATGGGTGTAGACGGCCATGGGATCAGGCCGCCGACAGGCCGCGCGGCAGCTTGAAGGTGATCGTCTCGCGCGCGGTCTCGACCATTTCCTCGGTTACCGCAAAGCGGCTGCCGATCCGGTCGACCACTTCGCGCACCAATATTTCGGGCGCGGAGGCGCCGGCGGTAAGGCCGAGCGTTTGGACATCAGCGAGCCAGCCGAAGTCGATCTCGTCGGCACGCTGGATAAGGCGCGCCGGCGTGCCTTCGCGCTCGGCGACTTCGACCAGGCGCAGGGAGTTGGAGCTGTTGGGCGCACCGATGACATAGAGCGCGTCGCAGCGTCCCGCGATCGCCTTGACCGCCGCCTGCCGGTTGGAGGTCGCATAGCAGATATCCTCGCCCTTGGGCGCGGCGATGGTTGGGAACCGGCGCTCGAGCACGCCGATGATCGCGGCGGTGTCGTCGACCGAAAGGGTCGTCTGCGTCAGGAATGCGAGATTGTCCGGATCGGTGGGCATAAAGCCTTCCGCATCCTCGACCGTCTCGATCAATGTCATCGAGCCTTCGGGAACCTGTCCGAACGTGCCGATGACCTCGGGATGCCCCTTATGCCCGACGAAGAGGATGTGCCGGCCCAGTTCGACCTGCCGTTCGGCCTGGCGATGGACCTTGCTGACCAGGGGGCAGGTCGCGTCGAGGTAGGACAGACCGCGCTCCTCCGCCTTGGCCGGCACCGCCTTGGGCACGCCATGCGCGGAAAAGACGACGGGTACGCCGTCGGGCACCTGGTCGAGTTCTTCGACGAAGATCGCGCCCTTTTCGCGCAGGCTGTCCACAACATATTTATTATGAACGATCTCGTGCCGGACATAGACCGGCGCGCCATAGGTTTCGATCGCGCGCTCGACGATGATGATCGCGCGGTCGACGCCCGCGCAAAAGCCGCGCGGCGCGGCGATCAGGATGGTGAGCGGTCTTTGGTCGGCGGCGGTCGTCGTCATGCACCGGGCTCTATGCCAATGTCGCCCGCGATGGAAGGGCGCGCCACCCATCCTTTGTCCAAAGCGTTTCGGTTGCGTGCCGGGCAGGGGACGGATAAGGAAGCGGCTTGCCTGCTTTTTGAAGTCGAGGATCGCCTGTGCCATCGTCCCGTATCGCGCTGACCGGACTGCTTGTCCTTGCTCTTGCCGGCTGCTCGCGCCGGGGCGAGATCGATGCAACGGGCGGCGTCGTCGCCGTCCGTTCGGCTTGTCCGACCGCCGCCATCCCCGCCTTCACGGGCGACGTTACCTTGTTCGATCCGCCGCAGAGCCGGGATGCCGCGGCGATCGACGTGGTCGCCAATATTTCCGACCTGCGATCGACCTGCACCGACGGCGCGCAGCTTTACACGCAGGCGACCTTCACCGTCAGCGCGCGGCGCCGCGACGCCAGCGGCGCGCGGCAGGTGACGCTCCCCTATTTCGCGACCGTGCTGCGCGGCGGCAACGCGGTGGTGGCCAAGCGCGTGGGTCAGGTGACGCTCGATTTCGCGCCGGGCGCCTATCGCGCCAGCATGACCGCGACGGCAGGCTCCTATGTCGACAAGGGCGCGGCGACGCTGCCGCCTGAAATTCAGGAAAAGATCACGCAGACGCGCAAGGCCGGCGATGCCGACGCGGCGATCGATCCTTTCTCGCAGCCTGATGTGCGTGCCGCCCTTGCGCGGACGAGCTTTGAACTGCTGATCGGCTTCAACCTGACTCAGGATCAGCTTCGCTATAACGCGACCCGTTAAAAGGATCGCGCTCAAGACAAAGGCCAGCCGTTCGCGCTGAACCGGCCGGACGACGCCGACGACCGTATCGGGCGCGCTGGGAGCGACGCTGTAGGGATACGCGAATGCGGCCGGTTCCATGGCCCACTCGGTGCGGACGGGAATGAAAAAGGTTCTCCTCCCGTGTCCCTCTATACCCGTTTCACCGCCCATCTGAACGCCGTCCTCGACACGCTGGAGGCGCAGGGTGCGATCCCCGCCGGCCTGCCGCGCAAGGCTGTGACAGTCGAACCGCCTCGCGACCCAAGCCATGGCGACCTTGCCACCAATGCCGCGATGGTGCTGGCCAAGCCTGCCGGTACCAACCCGCGCGCGCTCGCCGAAAAGATCGTCGCCGGGTTGCTGGAACTGGACGAGGTCGAGGGCGCCGACGTCGCTGGTCCGGGCTTCATCAATCTGCGCCTCACCGATGCCACCTGGCGCGCGGAACTGGCCGCGATCCATGCAGAAGGTGCGCAATACGGCCGGTCGAACGGCGGCGCGGGCGTCACCGTCAATGTCGAATATGTCTCCGCCAACCCTACCGGCCCCATGCATATGGGCCATTGCCGTGGTGCGGTGGTGGGCGACGCGCTCGCCACGTTGCTGGAAGCGATCGGGCATAAGGTTGTGCGCGAATATTATATCAACGACGCCGGCGGCCAAGTCGACGTGCTCGCCCGCTCAGCGCATCTGCGTTACCGCGAAGCGCTGGGCGAGGATGTCGGTGCGGTTCCCGAAGGCCTCTATCCCGGCGATTATCTGGTCCCGGTGGGGCAAGCGCTGGCGGCCGAATATGGCGACCGCTTCGTCGCCTCGGCCGAAAGCGAATGGCTGGCCGACTTCCGCAGCTTCACCGTCGCCCGCATGATGGACATGATCCGCGACGACCTCGCGCTGCTGGGCATCCATCACGACATCTTCGCGTCCGAGGCGGAATTGCAGGCGGCAGGAAAGCCTGACGAAGCCGAAGCCTGGCTGCGCGCGCACGACCTTGTCTATGACGGAGTGCTCGAGGCGCCCAAGGGCGAACTGCCCGACGATTGGGAGCCGGTCGAACTGCCGCTGTTCCGATCGACCCGCTTCGGTGACGATCAGGACCGGCCGATCAAGAAGTCGAACGGCAGCTGGACCTATTTCGGCGCGGACATGGCCTATCATTTCCAGAAGAGCCAGAGCGCCGACCAGCTGATCGACATTTGGGGCGCCGACCATGCCGGTACGGTCAAGCGCATCCAGGCAGCCGTCGCTGCGCTGGCCGAAGGACGCGCGCGTTTCGACGTCAAGCTCATCCAGATGGTGCGGCTGCTGCGCGATGGCGAGCCGGTCAAGATGTCCAAGCGCGCGGGCAATTTCGTGACGCTCGCGGACGTCGTGCGCGAAGTGGGCAAGGATGTGGTCCGCTTCACCATGCTGACGCGCAAGGCCGACGCGCAGATGGACTTCGACTTCGCCAAGGTGGTGGAGGCGTCGAAGGACAATCCGGTCTTCTACGTCCAATATGCCCATGCGCGCATTTCCTCGCTCGACCGGCGCGCGGCGGAGGCCGGGATCGATCTGCCCGCGCCCGACCTGTCCCGTCTTGGGACTGGCGAACTGGCGCTGGTGAAGCTTGCCGCGCAGTTTCCGCGCGTGGTGGAAGGGGCGGCGACCATGCGTGAGCCGCACCGGGTCGCCTTTTATCTCAATGACTTGGCGTCAGCTTTCCATGGCTGGTGGAACGCGGGCAATGACGATCCGGGCGCGCGTGTCATTCAGGCCGACGATCCGGCACTCACTTCGGCCCGTCTTTCCTTGAGCCGGGGAATCGGGCAGATCATCCGCAACGGGCTGGCTCTGATGGGCGTGACGGCGCTGACCGAGATGCAATGAGCCTTAAAGGGCGGAAGTGAGCGACATGGGCGATTACGGGCGCGGGCGTAGCGATTTCGACGATGAGGATCGGCTTCCCTGGCTGGAGCCCGCGCCCGAAGATATTCGCGATGAGGGCGTGTCGCCGCTGCGTTTGCTGGGGCTGGTGATCCTTGGCCTGGCGATCGTCGGCGGCATCGTCTTCGGCGTCTGGTGGCTGGGCAATCGTGGCGGTATCGGCGGGCAGGGCGAGGGCCGGTTGATCGCCGCGCCGACGCAGCCGTTCAAGCTGCCCGCCAAGGAAGCCGACGCCAAGAAGTTCGAGGGCGAGGGCGACGCCAGCTACGCCGCGAGCGAGGGCGTCAGCCGCGACGGGCATATCGATCCCTCGCGGGTGCCCGAAGCGCCGATCACCGGCATCCGTCCCGCGCCGGAAAAGACGCGGCCGGAAGCTGCCGCCAAGCCCGCAGCCAGCGTGCGCACGTCGGTCGCCGATGCGACCGATGCCAAAACTGCTGCGCCCGCCGCGCGGGGGCCAAGCAGCGGCACCATCCAGCTTGGCGCCTATGCCAGCGAATCCGGGGCGAAGGACGCCTGGACCAAGCTGTCAAAGCGTTTCGCCTATCTCGCGCCGCTCGCCATGGCTGTCGAACCCGCGACCGTCGGCGGCAGCACGGTCTATCGTCTGCGCGCGACGGCCGGCGGCCAGGCGAGCACAGTCTGCGGACGGCTGAAGGTTGCCGGGGAAAGTTGCCTGCTCGTCAATTGAGCGCGTGAAGTCGCAGTAACCAGATTCGCGATACTGCGACCATGGCCGGCGAGCGTTAAGACGCAAAACGACTTTCGGCAAGGCGATAGGGCCGGTATAGGCTCGCCGTCATGAAACCCGTCATCTTCGGCCTGTCCGGCGAAACCCTGAGCGCCGACGAGCGCGCCTTTTTCGCCGACGTGGAGCCGGCCGGCTATATATTGTTCGGGCGGAACGTCGCCGACAAGGCGCAGTTGCGCGCGCTGACCGACGATCTGCGCGCGCTGCATGGGCGCGACGACCTGTTGATCATGATCGACCAGGAAGGCGGCCGTGTCGCGCGGATGCAGGCGCCGCTCTGGCCGCGCTTCCCGGCAGGTGAAATTTTCGACCGGCTTTACGAGATCGCCCCGTCGAGCGCGATCGCGGCGGCGAAAGCCAATGCCCGCGCAATTGCCTCGACGCTGCGCGAGATGGGCATTACCGTCGATGCGCTCCCCTTGCTCGACGTGCGGCAGGAGGGGGCGAGCGACATCATGGGCGACCGCACGCTCGGCGCTGAGCCGATGCGCGTCGCGGCGCTGGGGCGCGCGGTGCTGGAAGGGCTGGCGCAGGGCGGGGTGGTCGGCATCGTCAAGCATATGCCAGGCCACGGCCGCGCGCTGGTCGACAGCCATCATCACCTGCCGGTCGTAACGGCGGATGAAGACGCGCTCGCCATCGATCTGGCGCCATTCCATACGCTTAGAGGCGCGGCGATGGGGATGAGCGCGCATGTCGTCTATACGCAGTGGGACGCAGAATTGCCCGCCAGCCTGTCGCCGACCGTTATCGAAACCATCATCCGCGGCCGCATCGGCTTTGACGGGCTGCTGATGTCGGACGATCTCGACATGAAGGCGCTGGATGGCGACATCCCGTCGCGCGCGGTGCGGGCGATAGAGGCGGGGACGGACATCGCGCTCAATTGCTGGGGCCGGATGGACGATATGGTCGGCATCGCGGACGCGCTGCCCGAAATCGGCGAACAGGCGCGCGCGCGACTCGATCGGGCGATGGCGTCGGTAAGCACGGGCGCCGACGAACCACCGCTCGAAGACTTGCTGGCGACGCGTGACGCGCTGCTCGCGTCGGTCATGGCGTGAGCGAGCCGGCGGTCGA
>JBEVMZ010000243.1:0-25672 GCA_040508335.1 Sphingobium sp. | reverse complement strand
GCGGTAGCGGTGCTCGAACGAGCTGCGGCAGGCGCGCCGACCGATGTGACGATCAATGAGCATCTGGGCGACGCGCTGTGGGCCGCAGGACGGCGTTTCGAAGCGCGCTATGCATGGCGCGCCGCCGCCGTCTTTGCAGAGCGCGAGGTGGCCGACCGATTGCGCGCCAAGACACGCGAAGGGATGAAGCCTGAATATGTCGCGCCCTGACGTCCTGATGGCCGGCGACGCCCTGACCGAAACCGCTTTCGCCAAGATCAATCTCGCTTTGCATGTCCGTGGGCGGCGCGACGATGGCTATCATAGCCTGGAAAGCCTGTTCGTCTTTGCCGCCGATGGCGACCGACTCCACGCGGTGCTCGACCATCATCTCCGCCTGAAGGTCGAAGGCCCTTTTGCGCAGGGGCTGGAAACTGATGCCGACAATCTGGTCCTGCGGGCCGCGATCGCGCTGCGCGATTTCGCCGAAGTGCGCGAAGGCGCGCGCCTCGTGCTCGACAAAAGGCTGCCGGTAGCGTCGGGCATCGGCGGCGGGTCGGCCGATGCAGCGGCGACGCTGCGCCTGCTGATCCGGCTATGGGGCCTGGACGTCGATGAAGCCGATCTTCTGCACCTTGCGCTGTCGTTGGGATCGGATGTGCCGGCCTGTCTCGCCAGCCGGACGCAGTTCGTTGGCGGGCGCGGCGAAGAACTGCGGGAGGTGGAGATAGCGGGGCTTAGGGGTAAGGCGATGCTGCTCGTCAACCCGCGCGCGCCGCTGTCCACTGGCAAGGTGTTCGCGCGGTGGGATGGGGTCGATCGCGGGGCGTTGGAACCTGGCGATATGACCGCTTTGGTCGAGCAGGGCAGGAACGACCTGGAACCGGCAGCAATCGCGCTGGCGCCTGTCATTGCCGATGTGCTTACGGCGCTGCGGGCGCAGCCGGGCGTACAGCTTGTCCGCATGTCGGGATCGGGCGCAACCTGTTTCGCGCTGTTCGCCGACGCGGCAGCGCGGAACCGGGCGCGCTATGCGGTGCAGGCGGCACAGCCGGGCTGGTGGGTGATGGCGACGGAAATAGGCGATCGATGAGCGAAGCATATACCAGGATCGACGGCGGACCGACGCCGATTATGATCGTTGCCGACCACGCTTCCGCCCATGTGCCGAAGGATGTCCATCTTGGCATCGATCCCGCTTTGCTGTCGACGCATATAGCGGTCGATATCGGCGTCGCCGAAGTGGCGCGTCTGCTGGCGGCGCGGCTATCGTGCGTGGCGATGTTGGGCGGCGTCTCGCGGCTGGTCATCGACCTCAATCGGGAGGCCGATGCGCCAGGCCTGATCCCGGTGCAGAGCGATGGCGTTGCCATAGCGGGCAATCGCACGGTCGAGGCGGCGGACCGGATGGCGCGCTTCTATTACCCCTATCATCGCGAAGTGGGCCGGTTGATCGCGGATATGCCGTCGCCCTTCATCCTCTCGTTGCACAGCTTTACGCCGCGACTTGCCAGCGATCCGGGGCAGGCGCGTCCCTGGGACATCGGCGTACTTTATAATGAGGATGACAGGGCGGCCCGGCTGGCGATCCCCCTGCTCGAGCAAGCAGGCCTCATAGTCGGCGACCAGCTGCCATATTCCGGGCGGCTGCTGAACGCGACGATGAACCGCCATGCCGAAGACAATGGCACCCCTTATCTGGGCGTTGAAATGCGCCAGGATCTGGTCGACAATGCTAAAGGGCAAGCGCGCTTTGCCGACATATTAGGTCAAATTACGATCAAATGTTGCAATTCTCTTGCGTGAAGGGCGTATTTTTGGAAAGACGCCGCCATAATCTAAGGTAGGGTTCGATGTCCCATATTTTTGACAAGTCCAAGCTTCCGAGCCGTTACGTCTCGGTCGGGGTCGAGAGCGCGCCCCATCGCAGCTATTATTACGCCATGGGGCTGACCGAGGAAGAAATCGCGCGGCCCTTCGTCGGGATCGCGAGCGCCGGCAATGATTCTGCGCCTTGCAACACGACGCTGGACGCGCAGGCGGACTGGTGCCGGCAAGGCGTCAACGAAAATGGCGGCATGCCGCGCCGGTTCAACACGATCACCGTGACCGACGGCATCGCCATGGGTCATCAGGGCATGAAGAGCTCCCTGGTCAGCCGCGAAGTGATTGCGGACTCTGTCGAATTGTCGGTGCGCGGCCACTGCTATGACGCGCTTGTCACCTTTGCCGGCTGCGACAAGTCTTTGCCGGGCATGATGATGGCGATGTTGCGCCTCAACGTGCCGTCGATCTTCGTCTATGGCGGATCGATCCTGCCCGGCCGCTATCAGGAGCGCGACCTGACCGTCATCGATGTGTTCGAGGCGGTGGGGCGCTATTCCGCCGGCAATTGCCCGCTGTCCGAAGTCACTGCGATCGAGAAGGCGGCCTGCCCGGGCCATGGCGCATGCGGCGGGCAATATACGGCCAACACCATGGCCTGCGTCGCCGAGGCGATCGGCCTTTCGCTGCCCAACAGCAATATGGCGCCGGCGCCTTATAAGTCGCGCGAGGAAATCGCGGTTGCGGCGGGGCGGCAGGTCATGGAACTGCTCAAGATCAACCTGCGTCCCCGCGACATCTGCACGCGCGAAGCGTTCGAGAACGCCGCGCGCATCGTGGCGGCGACCGGCGGGTCGACCAATGGCGCGCTCCATCTGCCCGCCATGGCGCACGAGTGCGGCATTGAGTTCGACCTGTTCGACGTCGCCAATCTCTTCAAGACGACGCCCTATATCGCCGACCTCAAGCCCGGCGGCCGCTATGTTGCCAAGGACATGTATGAGGCGGGCGGCATCTACATGCTGATGAAGACGCTGCTGGCCGAAGGCTATCTGCATGGCGAGTGCCTGACGGTCACCGGCAAGACGCTGGCGGAAAATATTGAAAAGGTGACGTGGAACCCCGATCAGAAAGTCATCTACGACGCGAAGGCGCCGATCACGGCGACCGGTGGCGTCGTCGGCCTTAAAGGCACACTCGCGCCCGAGGGGGCGATCGTCAAGGTTGCCGGCATGCACCGCCTCCAGTTCACCGGCACCGCCAAGGTGTTCGAGCGGGAAGAGGACGCCTTTGCCGCAGTCGAGCGGAACGAGATCGTAGAGGGCATGGTCGTCATCATCCGGTACGAAGGGCCAAAGGGCGGCCCCGGCATGCGCGAGATGCTCTCGACCACCGCCGCGCTTTATGGGCAGGGACTGGGCGAGAAGGTCGCGTTGATCACCGACGGGCGGTTTTCGGGCGGCACGCGGGGCTTCTGCATCGGCCATGTCGGCCCCGAAGCCGCCGATGGCGGGCCGATCGCGCTGGTGGAAGATGGCGACACCATCTCCATCGATGCGGAGGCGGGCACGATCGACCTTCTGGTGGACGAGGCGATCCTTGCCGATCGTCGCAGCGGGTGGGAACCGCGCCGCAACGATTATCAGGCGGGTGCGCTGTGGCGCTATGCGCAGAATGTCGGGCCGGCATGGCAGGGCGCCGTGACGCATCCGGGCGGGAAGGCCGAAACCCATGTCTTTGCGGATATCTGATGCGCTGACGCCGCTGTTGCTGTGCCTCGCGCTCTCCGCCTGCGGGAGCGGTGGGGAGGGCGGCGGCAATGCGGCCGCGCTTGGTTCGTCTTCGCCGAGTAGCGAGAGCGGAGACGAACGGCGGGTAGCATGTGCGCTGGGCGGCGGTGCGACCTGGGCCCGCGACTGCGCCATCGACCAGCAAGACGATGCGCGCGGCAAGGCGCTGACCATCCGCCACCCCGATGGCGGGTTTCGCCGCTTCGCCATCGTGACCGATGGGCGCGGGCTGGTGCCGGCCGACGGCGCCGAGCAGGCGAAGATCTCCGGAGCCGGCGCGAATGGTATCGAGGTAGCGGTCGGTACGGACCGCTATCGCCTGCCTGCGACCTTCGCCGCGCCCGCGGAGTGATGCAGGGCCTGTCCATCGTGACGGCGGCGCAAATGCGCGCCGCCGAACAGGCGGTGATTGCGGCCGGGACGGCTGAATATGCACTGATGGAGCGGGCAGGGGCAGCCGCGGCCGAAATCATCTGGCGCGCAGGCGGTGATCGCGACGTCCTTATCCTGTGCGGTCCGGGTAATAATGGCGGTGATGGCTATGTCATCGCGCGGCATTTGCAGGCGCGCGGCGTGCCGGTGCGGGTGGCGGCGATGTCCGAAAGCCGGACGCCTTCCGCCCGCCTTGCTCGCGAGGCGTGGGGCGGGCCGATCGAACCTTTTAGCGACGCTAAGCCTGCCGCCCAGCTAGTCGATGCTCTGTTCGGAACGGGCTTGACGCGCGTTCTGGATAAAGAAGCCGCCGTCCGGCTGGCCGCCCTTGTCGCGGGAGCGGACCGCAGCTACGCCATCGATCTGCCCAGCGGCGTGGAGACGGACAGCGGTCGTCTGTTGAGCGATCCACCGGCATTCGATGTCACGATCGCGCTGGGCGCGCTCAAGCCTGCGCATCTCCTGCAACCCGCCGCCGGGCTGATGGGCAGGGTGGTCTGCGTCGATATTGGCGTACCAGTGCCCGACACGATACGCCAACTCGCGTCGCCGTACCTCGCTGCGCCGGGTGCACGAGACCATAAATATAGTCGCGGGCTGGTGGCGGTCGTCGGGGGCGCCATGCCGGGCGCCAGCCGGCTCGCCGCGCGTGCTGCCGCCAATGGCGGGGCCGGAATGGTACGCCACATCGCGCCTGACGATCCGGTAGCCGGGCCTGATGCGATCGTCCGCTCGGTCGTCCACTCCGCTGCCGATCTCGCCCGACATTTAGAGGATATGCGGATCGGTGCAGCTCTGGTCGGACCGGGGCTCGGCCTGGACGATCATGCGCGCGCCATCCTCGATAATGTGCTGCGGTCCGGCAGGCCGTTGGTGCTTGACGCCGATGCGCTCACCCTGCTGGGGCAAGGGGGGATGGCGGACATCCCATGCGGCGCGATAATGACGCCACATGAGGGCGAATTCGTTCGAATGTTCGGCGATGGGGAAGGCAGCAAGATCGACCGCGCTCAGGCGGCGGCGCGGCGCTTGGATGGCGTCGTCGTCTATAAGGGCGCCGATACGGTCATCGCCGCGCCCGATGGACGGGCCGCGATCGCCGCGCCCCAGACCAGTTGGCTGTCGACCGCCGGGACCGGCGACGTGCTGGCAGGCCTCTGCGCCGCACGGCTCGCCGGGAGCGGCGATCCGTTCCGCGCGGCCTGCGAGGCGGTGTGGCTGCACGGCGACGCCGCACGCCGCGCCGGGCCGGCATTCGTGGCCGACGACTTGATCGCGTACCTCGCCAAAGCTGTCGGTTCTCGCCTGTGACCGACGCCTCCACCGATCCGGACTTTGTCCTGCGTCTTGCGGCTAAAGGGGATGGCGTGACCGCCGACGGTCGGCATGTGCCGTTGAGCGCGCCCGGCGACCGTGCCACCGCCGGCGGACTGGTGCGCGGGTCGCATCACGTCGATCCGCCATGCGTCCATTTCCCCGCGTGCGGCGGCTGCCAGCTTCAGCACGTTGATGATGAAAGCTATGCCGCTTTCGTGCGCGATAGGGTGGTCGGCGCATTGGCGGGCCAGGGGGTGGAACCCGGCGCGGTCCTACCGGCGCACATCTCGCCGCCACGCACCCGTCGCCGCGCCGCCCTCCGCGCGGTCCGGCAGGGAAAGCGGATCGGTATCGGCTTTATGGAAGGCGGCAGCCACACGCTGGTTGACCTTAAAATGTGCGAGATCATGGACCCGCGCCTGTTCGCGGTGGTGGCGCCGTTGCGTGCGCTGATGCCGCTCATCCTAGCGGACCGGCGGGCCGCGCATGTCAAAATGTCACTCACCGATCAGGGGGTGGACCTGCTGCTTGAGGGCGTGTCGGTCGCGGGGCTGGCGGCGGATCAGGGTTTGCTCGATTTTGCGCGCGATTATGGGCTGGCGCGACTGACGATCAATATGGGCGACGGCGCCGAAACGCGTTGGGAGCCGAACGCCGTCACGGTCAGTTTCGGCGGCGTGCCGGTCGCCTTTCCGCCCCATGCCTTTCTCCAGGCGACGCCGGACGGCGAAGCTGCGTTGGTGGCCGCCGTGCGTGCTGCGATCCCGACGCATGGCGCGATTGCCGACCTGTTCGCCGGCCTCGGCACATTCGCCCTATCACTTGGCGAAGGACGGCCCGTCTATGCGGCAGAGGGGTCGCGCGATCTTGCGCTGGCGATGAAGGTCGCCGCCAACCGTGCGCAGCGCCGGCTGACTGCCGATCATCGCGACCTCTTTCGCCGCCCCCTGACGCCCGATGAACTCGATCGCTTCGCCGCCATCATCATCGATCCCCCGCGCGCCGGCGCACAGGCGCAGGTTCAGCAACTGTCGCAATCGCAAGTCGCCTCGGTTGCTTATGTCTCCTGCAACCCCGGCAGCTTCGCCAGAGATGCGGCGCTTCTGACCGCCGGCGGCTATCAGTTGGAAAGCGTGCTGCCGGTGGGCCAGTTCCGCTGGTCGACCCATGTGGAACTGGCGGCGATATTTCGTCGCTGACGATGGGTGGGTTTGCCGCCTCCGGCATGAGAACCCGGGAGCCACCAATGCCTTACGGGTTGACGAGGCTTCAACCAGGCAAAAACAAGCACTTGGACGACAAGGGTGGAACACAGTCCGCCTTGGCGCATTCTCGTCATGAGAGGAGTTCAGGCAATGGATATGGCCGACGATGCTGCGCGCAAGTTGCTATGGCAGGACTTAGCAACTTTTGCCGAAAGCGATGTGGTGAAGGTTGCCGATCGGGAAAGGGCGCAGCGGCTTGCGTGGCTGGGACTCGATAGCCGGGGCGCCGATGACCTGAACTCAGGCGGCGATCACGCTCCGCATTGACGTGCCGAGCATAGATTGCGCCATGGCAATGCATGGCCCGATCGCTGGTCCGGCCAGATGCAATTCGGTGCCGTCAGGACGAACGATACTGACTTCCCAAAGGCTGTCCTTGGCAGCGCATTGCAACTTTGCCTCGTGATCGGCGAATAACACCTCATCGCCTAGCCGTTCGCGATGCAGCAGATGACGCTCGATCGTCCTGTGCGTCTCGTGATGTGCGTTATGCAGTATCCGCAATCCCTCGCTATGTGTCGAAATCCAGTCGAGGGCGCGACAGTCTGGGATCAACATAACCTCCATGCCGCAAGGCGCGGCGATGTGCCGCATGACGCTTGCGCGTTCGAAGGACGCTTGGGAAAGCTTTATGTTCCCGATATTTCTTGTTAATCTAGGTTTAGGAGCAGAAGCTCCTGTTCGAATATATGGGCGGCGGCGATAGCGGGCTGCAATCCGATCTGCGTGTCGGCCCACCACGCAGCAGAGGGCATTTTGCCCTTATTCGAGACAAGCACACTGCCCATATGCAGCGCGACCGCGCAGGTCAGTCGCTTGCCGCCATGCGTCCGCTCGAAGGCCAGGACATGGTCGGCTCTCGGTCCAGTTACCGGCAGGGAATGATAAGCGCCCTGTTCGAACAAGTCCGGCCATGCGCGGCGCCATCGGAGCAATTGGCGGATCAAGGTGATCTTCCGGGCGTCGGCCCGGCTGCCTCCATCGGCGAGAAGCTTTGCGCGCCGATCATAGTCCACCTGACGCCGGTTGTCCGGGTCGACGAGGCTCAGGTCCATCAGTTCCGCGCCTTGATACAGGTCCGGAACGCCCGGCAGGCAATATTTCAGCGCCGTCTGGATTAGGCTGTTACCCAAGGCGGCAGGGGCGATCCTTTGGATCAGTGCATCCATTTCCTGCCTGAAACCGCCATGCGCAATCAGGCCATGCAACAGGTCGTGTGCACGCATTTCATAATCATTGTCCGGCGCGTCCCAGCTCGACCGCAGGCGCGCTTCCCGCAGGTTCTTGGTCAGCCACGCGGCCACGCGATCATTGAAATCGGCCATATCGGCTGCGTCGGGCCAGGCGCCGAGCAGGGTCTGGAATATCTGATATCGGTCGGCCGGATGGATCGCCGGTTCGATCTCTTCGGCTATCCGGGTCCATCCCGCGACCGCGCGCCGCCATTCGCCCGGGGTCGCGCTCAGCACGGCAAGACGCGCGCGCATGTCTTCGCCGCGCTTATGATCATGGGTCGCCGTCGCCAGCATAGCATGCGGGAAGCCAGTGGCGCGCGCCTGAACACGCGCATGGAAGTCGGCCGGCGACAGGGCGAACGCGCCCGGCTCGGACCCGACATCGTTGACCGACAATAAGGGTGCGTAGCGGTAAAAGGCGGTATCTTCCACGCCCTTGGCCGCGATGGGTGCGGAGAGTTGCTGGAAACGGCGCACGGCTTCGGCCTTCAGTGACCGCTCGCCCCCGCTGCATCCGGCCAGCCAGTCCAGGATTTGGCGCGCGACACGGGCCTCACCCGGCGGCGCGTGGCGTTGAACCGCTTGCCACGCTTGGTCCCGCACCGCACCGTCGGATGGCGGCGCGCCGTGGCCGTCGCCATAGGTACGATAAACGGGAAATACCCAGAGCAGCCGCTCGATCGCGCGCCGGATCATCGCGGGGGTGAACCCTTCGAGCGCCATGTCCGTCGCTCGCGCCGACCCGGCAAGCGCGAGGAAGGCGTCGGTGCAGGCTTGAAGCTGCCCTTCGAACTGCCACGCCAGCATTTCGCGTCGGGCGTCCAGCACGACGGCGCTTGCATCGCCATGATCCGGGTCGATCGCGCGCCACAGGTCGATCAGCGGTGCTTCGCCGGCAGGGTCGTGGAGTAGCGCGGTCACGTCGCGCATAAAATCATAGCCGCTGGTGCCGTCGATCCCCCAGTCGCCCGGCAGCTGCTCGTCGGGCGCGAGTATTTTTTCAACGATGATCCAGGCGCCGGGCCGGATCGCGTCGAACGCCGCCCGCAGGCGCCGGCCATAGCCAGCCGGATCGGTCAGCCCATCGATATGGTCGACCCGCACGCCATCGATCATCCCCTGCCGATAAAGGTCGAGATAAAGCGCATGGGTCGCGTCGAACACCGCCGCATCCTCAACCCGCAGGCCGGCAAGGTCGTTGATGGCGAAGAAACGCCGCCAATTAAGGCAATCATTGGCGGTGCGCCAGTCTACCAGCCGATAATGTTGCGCATCGGCGATGGCGCGCAGATCGTCACCCTCAACGGTTTCGGGCCGCAGCGGCAGGCGCTGCTCGCCGTAGAGAATAAGGCAAGTCTCGTCGTCGTCACGGCATAGCGACAGGTCGCCCGCCGCGATGACCTCCCCCAGCGTCGCGCCGAGGATCGGCAGGATCAACGGGCCGCTCCAGTTGATATCGAAGAAGCGGGAATAGCGGCTCTTCGGGCCGTGGCGCAGCACATCGTTCCACCAGCCATTTTCGCCCCCGGCGACCCCCATATGGTTGGGGACGATGTCGATGACGATCCCCATGTCATGGTCGCGCAGCGTCGCGACGAGATCGCGAAACCCTGCATCCCCGCCCAGTTTCGGATTGATCCGGGTCGGGTCCACCACGTCATAGCCATGGGTCGAACCGCTGCGCGCGGTGGTGATGGGCGAGGCATAAATATGGCTGATGCCAAGGTCGGCGAGATAGGGGACGATCGCTTGCGCGGCTGAGAAGGGGAATTCGCGGGTGAGTTGAAGCCGGTAAGTTGCGCGGGGTATCATCATGGCCTCGCCAGGTTGAGCTGATCGATGCGGCGGATCACATCCGGACGACTCAGCAAGTGTTCGATGCGGCCGGGCAGGCGGCGACGCCAGTTGGGATGCTCGTCGACCGTGCCGGGCAGGTTGGGCTGTTCGTCCACGCCGACCAGGTCCTCCATCGGTACGAGCAGCAGCGGCGAGGGAGACTTGGCGAGGAAGGCGAGGACATGATCGATGACGATGTCGCCGTCCATGTCGCCCGGCAGAGGCGCGCCATTGCCGATCGCTTTCCACAATGCCGCGCGTGCGGCTGAACGTGCCTCGTCGGTCTCGCTGCTCCGGCCGAGCCGTCGGTTCCATTCCAGGTCGCGGCCGCTCCACCAGCCGGCGATCGTCGGAAGATCATGTGTGCCGCTCATAGCCACTGCCTGCGCAGGATAGTCGGACGCCGGCGCGAAACCGCCGCTTTGGTCGCGGCTGAAGGGCAGGACCGCCATGCCGTAAATGCCGGCAGCGGCGAGTGCGTCGGGGAAGCCGGGCGGGCAGGTGCCGAGATCCTCCGCAATCACCACCGCGCCGGCCCGCCACGCTTCCAGCTTCACGAGCCGCAGCAGATCGTCGCGCGGATAGCTGAGATAAGCGCCGTCCGACGCGGCCCGGCCCTGCGGCACAACCCACAGCCGTTGCAGGCCGAACGCATGGTCGATGCGGATGCCGCCGTCTTTTGGCATATTGGCGCGCAGCATCGCGATGAACGGCGCGAATCCACTGTCGATGAGGCCATGAGGGCTGTAGCTGGTCAGCCCCCAATCCTGCCCCAACGGGCCGAGCGGATCGGGCGGCGCGCCGATCCGCAGGCCATGCAGAAAGGCATCCGGATCGGCGGCGACGTCGCTGCCCGCCGGATCGACACCCACCGCAAGGTCGGTGATCAGTCCGATCTTCATGCCGGCAGCACAGGCGGCCTCCTGCACCCTGTCCAGGCCACGGCGAGCCTGCCATTGCAGGAAAAGGGCGAAGTCGGGCTCGGCGTCGAACCTTGCCTGTCGTTCCAGCGGCTCGCCGCCTTCGCGTCGGAACGCCTGCACCGCCACACGATCGCTGCCGTCGAGACTCTGAAAAGCGCGGCGCAGGGCGGCAATCCGCGATGGGCCGGCGTTGTACCAGTCGATCAGTTCGCCTTCCTGGCCCTTCGGGTCCTCGCCCGGCACAGCGGCGAACAGCGCATTCAAAAAAAGCCGGCTGGATGGCGAATAGGGTGTGAATCGGCCCGGCTCGGCGAGAAATTGCGCGTGAACCGGGCTGAGCGCGACGGCGTCCGCCCCCGCTTGGCCAAGGGCGGTTACGGCCTCCTCCAGCGCTGCAAAATCGCCGAACGCTCCCCCCGACGACCCGCGCAGCGACGGTATCTGCACCGCCGCACCCCAACATCGGCCGGGCAAGGACGGGCATCTGTCGGGCGCGATCGCCAGCGTCATCGTCGTCGTCGACAGGGTCAGGCGATAATAGCCCGGCTGCGCCAGCCCCGTCTTGCGCAACTGTGCCATGTCGTGGGGGATAATGGCGCCATGCTCGTCCGTCAGGGTGCAGGCGTGGTCTGTCGCCGGCAGGTCGATCGGCTGGCCCGCATCGGCGGTGATAAGCTGCGGCTGGCGCATCGCACGCTCCGCTATCGACGCTCGGCTGGCTTCCATCTGGTCGGGCGATTCGGCAGGCAGACCCAGCGCGCCGAGGATTGCGCGCAGATTATCGTCCGCCACGATATGATCCATACCGTCGGCGTCGGTCCAGCGGCGGGCGATGCCGGCCTGCATGGCGAGCGCGTCGAGCGGAGTCACGTTGCGACGATCCAAGCCGTCAGGCTGCGCGGCGCGCCGGCGCTCCCTGTTGTGAAGAGCGGCGGGGTCGGGGTTGTTGCCGGAACGGCCGTTTCGCCAAGGTTGAGCAACATATCCAACCTCTCGCCTGTGCCCAGTCGCCAGGAGGCGCTGACCGCCTGCGGTCCGATCGCCTGTGCCCCCGTCGATCGGCATCCATCCAGACCCGGCACGACATGCGCATGACGCAGCGTGAGTAGCTTGCGGTAAAATTCCCGCCAGTCATCTGCATCGGGACCGGCCGAGACTCTCGAGCGCTCGAATGTGTCGGGTCCGTTGGGATCGGGGATCGCGGCGCGCGCCTGCTCGCTGGCGAAGGCGGAGAAGCCGGCGAATTCGCGTCGCCGCCCCTCACGCACCGCGTCGGCCAACTCGTCATGGAAATCGGTGAAGAAGGGGAAGGGGCTTTGCGCGCCTATTTCGTCGCCCATGAACAAGAGCGGGATCTGCGGTATCAGTAGCAGCATCGCCGTCGCCGCGCGCAGGCGCTCCGCATCGGCGAGCAGGGTGAGCCGTTCGCCCATCGCCCGATTGCCGATCTGGTCGTGATTTTGGAGAAAGGCGACGAAGGCAGTGGGGGAAAGATGCGCGCTCGGGCTGCCGCGCGGTTTGCCGCCCTGATGCGGGGAGGGCTCGCCCTGATAGACGAAGCCCTGTTCGAGGCAGCGGGCGAGCTTCTGTGCCGGCTGCTCGGCAAAATCCTCATAATAAGCATCCTGCTCGCCCGTCAGCAGGACGTGCATGACATTGTGGAAATCGTCATTCCACTGCGCGTCATAGCCGCCCTCGCCCAGGCGCTGCGCATCGTTGCGTTCATTTTCCAGCATCAGGTGAATATGACGGTCGGCGCCGGCCGATGCCCTTGTCTCCCGCGCGAGCTTGTCGAGAAAGGCATCATTCTCGATGGCATGCACTGCGTCGAAACGCAGGCCGTCAAAACCGTAATCGTTCAGCCACATTAGCGCATTTTCGCGGAAATAGGCTGCGACTTCGGGGCGGTCGACCGCGACCGCGCCGCCCCAGGGCGTATCCCGCTCAGCATGGAAAAAGGGCGACGCATAAGCGCCCAGATAATTTCCGTCTGGACCGAAATGATTATAGACGACGTCGAGATAGATCATCAGGTCGCTTGCATGCGCAGCGTCGACCAGCGCGCGAAGATCGGCGAGGGTGCCATAGCTTTCCTGCGGGGCGAAGGGCAGGACGCCGTCATAGCCCCAACCGCGCGTGCCCCCGAAGCTGGCGATCGGCATCAATTCTATCCCGGTGATACCAAGCTCGGCCAGGGCGGGCAGTTGCCGCGTAACGCCTGCATAGCCGCCCATCAGGCCGACATGCACTTCCTGGATCACCATGTCCCGCCAAGGCCGCCCGCGCCAGCCGGACGGCGTGCGGCGGGGAAGGGCGGTGACGACGCTCCAGCCATGGACGCCGCCCGACTGACGGCGGGACGCAGGGTCAGGCACGGCAAGATCGGCGTCGAGGCGAAAGCGATAGCGGGTCCCGTCTACGGCCCTGGCATTGACGGTGAACCAGCCGTCATGGGCCGCTATCATAGGCTGGGGAGCCGCGCCGTCGATTTCCAGCATCACCGCGTCGCGATCCGGCGCCCAGAGACGAAACCGCCATGTTCCGTCACCAAGGTCGAGCGGCCCCCAACGGGTCAAGACGCAGCTTGCTCGTCGGGCCGCCTTATCAGCACGGCCGAATGCGCCTGCACTTCATACTCGTCGCCAATAGCAAAAGGCATAAGTTTGGGATCGGCGCTGTCGATCAACAGCTCGCAGTTTGCGGATTGGGCCGGCAAGTTGAAGGTAAGCGGTCCGTCGCTGGCGTTGAGGAGGAGGGTTATCCCTTCGACCGTGCCGTCGCCGATCGGCATGGCGCGGTGCATGATGAGTGCGCGTCCTTCCGGATTATTCCAGTCTTCCGTCGAAAGCGGCTGGCCGCGCTCGTCCGTCCATTCGATGTCGCTCACCCCGGAGGCGCCCGGCGTGGCTTCGCCATAGAGAAAGGTCGGCGCACGCAGTGCAGGGTGCGCCTTGCGCAGGGCGATGAGGCGCGCGGTGAAATCGAACAACGCTTTGCCGTCTTCGCCCTCCATCAGCGACCAGTCGAGCCAGCTTATCTCATTATCCTGGCAATAGGCATTGTTGTTGCCGCCCTGGCTGCGCCCGAATTCGTCGCCTGCGACCAGCATCGGCGTACCCAGCGAGGCGAGGAGGGTGGTCAGCATCGCGCGCTGTACCCTGGCGCGTTGATCGAGGATGGATGGCTCATCGGTCGGCCCTTCCGCGCCCCAGTTGCGCGACAGATTATTATCGTGGCCATCGCGATTATCCTCGCCATTGGCTTCGTTATGCCGCTCTTCATAGGCGACGAGATCCGCGAGCGTATAACCGTCATGGCTGGTGAGGAAGTTGACGCTGGCCCAGGGGCGGCGCGCGCGCCGGTCGAACAAGTCGCCCGAGCCGGAGAGACGGGCGGCGAGATCGGGCCGTTGCCCGGCATCGCCGCGCCAGAAACGGCGGGTAGTGTCGCGATATTTGTCGTTCCATTCGGCAAAGCCCGGCGGAAAATTGCCAAGCTGATAGCCGCCCATCCCGACATCCCAGGGTTCGGCGATGAGCTTCAGGCGTCCAAGGACCGGGTCCTGACGCAGCACGTCGAAAAAGCCGGCATTGGGGTCGAAGCCGTTTTGGGTGCGCCCCAGCGTTAGGCCAAGATCGAAGCGAAAGCCGTCTATGCCGAAGGAAGTGGCCCAAAATCGCAGCGAATCAGCCACCATCTGAATGACGCGCGCATGATTGAGGTTGAAGGTGTTGCCCGTGCCGGTGTCGTTGATGCAGTAGCGCGGCTCGTCGGGCATCAGGCTGTAATAGGTCGCATTGTCGATGCCGCGCCAGGAAAGGGTCGGCCCCAGTTCGCTGCCTTCGCAGCTATGGTTGTAGACGACGTCGAGAATGACTTCGATCCCCGCCGCATGCAGGCGGCGAACGGCAACGCGCAGCTCGTCCTGCGTCTCGCTGGCGAAATAGCTGGGTTCGGGGGCGAAAAAGCTGAGCGTGTTATAGCCCCAGTAATTACGTAGACCCCGTTCCTGAAGGAAGCGGTCCTGCGTGAAGGCGTGGATCGGCATGAGTTCGAGCGCGGTGACACCCAGTCGCTTGAGATGATCGATTACCTTGGGGTGAGCGAGAGCGGCAAAGGTGCCGCGTTCTTGCGGAGGGGCGACTTCGAGCAATTTGGTCAGGCCCTTGGCGTGGGCTTCGTAAATGACCGTTTCCGACCAGGGAATGTTCGGCCTGATGTCGCGCGACCAGTCGAAACTGTCATGCGTCACCACGCCCTTTGGCATGGCGGCGGCGCTGTCGCGCTTGTCGAAGCCCAGGTCGGCGCGCCGCCCCCGCACCGGATAGCCGTGCAACATGTCGTTCCAGCGAATATGCCCCGACAGGCGGCGGGCATAGGGATCGAGTAGCAGCTTGTTGGGATTGAAACGATGCCCTTCCTCCGGCGCATATCGGCCATGGACCCGATAGCCATAAAGAAGGCCGGGTCGCGCATTGGGCAGATAGCCGTTCCATACTTCGTCCGTGCATTCGGGCAGGAAGTAACGGGCGACCTCCTTGCGGCCGGTAGGATCGAACAGGCACAACTCGACCTTATCGGCATTGGCGGAGAAGAGTGCGAAGTTGACGCCCAGTCCGTCGAAACTGGCGCCCAGCGGATAGGGTGAACCGCCCTCGAGGCGATCGGGGAAATGGCTCAAGCGTGTCGCTTTCTATAAGGGAACGGCAGTTTCCGGCTCAGCGCGCGTCGCGCTTGCCTGTTTGCTCCGGTGGCTGGGTCAGCGCTTCGGCGGCAGCGCCACTGGCGAGCGGATTTGGGAGAGAGGCTCCGGGCTGGCGGGCCTCCAAGATTTCCGCGCGTGCCTGTTCCCAATGCTGGTCGGCCAGTCCGTCGGGGTGGCCGTGGGCCTCCCAAATCGCATGCGCCCGCGCGCGGATTTCGTCCTCGATCCCGTCGTCCATGTCCCTGTTCCTCCCAACGCCGCAGACTGCGGCGTGGCAAGAATGCACGGGAAGGCGGAAGGATGCACGGGAAGGTGTAAGGATGCATGATCTAAACTGCATCAGGCTGATCGCACCGACGCGCTCCGGCGGGTGCAGATCGGGGGAACCGCGTGCCCGAACGATCCGTTCATTCCCCGCGCAGAATGAGAGGATCAGACTTTGGGAAAAGGCATATTGCTGTGGCTGATCGGCATTCCGATCCCGATCATCATCCTTCTGTGGCTGCTGTTCGGCTGAGGCGGTAAACAGCCATTTGAGCTTTTGCCACGAAAAAGGGCGGCCCGCTTTGCGGACCGCCCTTTTCCATAAATCCATGCCGAAGCGATGATTACATCGCGTTCGAAGCGTTCACCGCAGCATTGCCAGCAACGTTCGCGGCGTTCTCGGCGACGTTGGCAGCGTTTTCAGCGGCGTTGGCAGCTGTCGCGGCGTTGTCGACAGCGTTTTCAACGACTTCATTCGAAGCGTTCGCGGTTTCGTTGGCCGGCTTCTCACCGCAGGCGGCGAGCGCCATCAGGCTGGCCGAAGCGAAAACGACAGCGATCTTCTTCATTGTGTACGGCTCCCATAACATATGCCGCGTGTGGCACGGTTGATGTGGCCCTACGCGAGAGACCCGCATTAGCGCGTGCGATGGACAAATCAATGCTTTTCTCATCAGCCGAAGCGACGGGATCATGCGGTGAAATGTTGCCCGACGAACCGTCCGCACGATCTGGGTGGTACGAACCGCACTGGATTTGCCAATGCCCGTCGCCTCGGCTAATCCGGCGCGAATTTCCCGCACATCCTTTCGGAGCTAGCGCAACATGTCCGCCTCGTCGCAATATGCCTTCGTCATGAAGAACATGACGAAGAGCTTTCCCGGCGCCGCCAAGCCGGTGCTGAGCAATATCAATCTACAGTTCTACCGGGGGTCCAAGATCGGTATTGTCGGCCCCAATGGCGCGGGCAAGTCGACGCTGATCAAGATCATGGCCGGCATCGACACGGACTTTTCCGGCGAAGCCTGGGCGGGTGAGAATATCTCGGTCGGCTATCTGGCGCAGGAGCCGCAGCTGGATTCGTCCAAGACCGTGCTCGAAAACGTCAAGGATGGTGCGCGGGAGACCGCCGACAAGCTCGATCGGTTCAACGAGATCAGCAACATCATGGCCGACCCGCCCGAGGACGTCGATTTCGACGCGCTGATGGAAGAGATGGGGACGCTTCAGGAACAGATCGACGCGGTCGATGGCTGGACGCTCGACAATCAGCTTGAAATCGCCATGGAGGCGCTGCGCTGCCCGCCTTCCGACTGGCCGGTCGACAACCTGTCCGGCGGTGAAAAGCGCCGGATTGCGCTGACGCGCCTGCTGATCCAGAAACCCGACATCCTGCTGCTCGACGAACCGACCAACCATCTCGACGCCGAAAGCGTCACCTGGCTGGAAAATCACCTCAAGGAATATGCCGGCGCGGTGCTGATGATCACCCACGATCGCTACTTCCTCGACAATGTGGTCGGCTGGATTCTCGAGCTCGATCGCGGCAAATATTTCCCCTATGAAGGAAATTACTCCACCTATCTGGAGAAGAAGGCCAAGCGGCTCGAGCAGGAGGACCGCGAGGCCACCGGGCGTCAGAAGGCGATCAACGACGAGCTCGAGTGGATTCGTGCCGGCGTCAAAGGGCGGCAGACCAAGTCGAAGGCGCGCATCAAGAAGTTCGAGGAACTCGTCGCGGGGCAGAATAACCGCTCGCCCGGCAAGGCGCAGATCGTCATTCAGGTGCCCGAGCGTCTGGGCGGCAAGGTCATCGAGTTCAAGAATATCAGCAAGGCTTATGGCGACAAGCTGCTGTTCGAAGATCTGTCCTTCCTGCTGCCGCCCGGTGGCATTGTCGGCGTGATCGGCCCCAACGGCGCGGGCAAATCGACCTTGTTCAAGATCATCACGGGTCAGGAGGCACCTGACACCGGAGAGGTCGATATCGGCTCGACCGTGCGTCTGGGCTATGTCGACCAGAGCCGCGATCATCTCGATCCGTCGAAGAATGTCTGGGAAGAGGTGTCGGACGGACTCGATTATGTGAAGGTCAACGGCCACGACATGTCGACGCGCGCCTATGTTGGTGCCTTCAACTTCAAGGGTCAGGACCAGCAGAAGAATGTCGGCAAGCTGTCCGGCGGTGAACGCAACCGCGTCCACATCGCCAAGATGCTGAAAAAGGGCGGCAACGTCCTGCTGCTCGACGAACCGACCAACGATCTCGACGTCGAGACGCTGGGCGCGCTTGAAGAAGCGATCGAGAATTTCGCGGGTTGCGCGGTGGTCATCAGCCATGACCGCTTCTTCCTCGATCGCCTCGCCACGCACATTCTCGCGTTCGAAGGCGACAGCCACGTCGAATGGTTCGAAGGCAATTTCGAGGCTTATGAAGAAGACAAGCGCCGCCGTCTGGGCGACGCCGCCGACCGGCCGACGCGGCTGGCCTACAAGAAGTTGACGCGCTGATGAGCGAGGGGCCGGTCGGGGGAGACCGGTCCTTTGGTTCGACCAGAGGGCACGATCTCTCTACGCCCTACCCATTTTAGACCGTCACCCTGAACCTGTTTCAGAGCCATTTTGCCGGATCGTACGGAGGTTCGTGGGGCACGATGGATGCTGAAACAAGTTCAGCATGATGGGGGATAGAGGGGGCGTACGAGGTACGACTTCAGCGAGGGCAGTAGGTAGGCGCGAAGGGCAGTCGTCTGCTCCCAGTCAGCTGATCCGCTTGATCCAGGTCTGGCCGCCCTCGCGAATTTCGGTGACGAAATTGGGTATGGCGGCGACCAGATCGGACAGGCGCTTATAACCATAGTTGCGCACGTCGAAGCTGGAGCGATTGCCGACCCGTTGCCCCACCGGTCCCAAGGCGACGAAACCGCGCTCGTCGCGCTTTGCTTCGTCATAGGCATCGATCAGCAGGCGTACGACTTCAGCGTCGACCGCCTTCTTGCCGGTCGGTGCAGGGGCAGGCGGCGCTGCCTTGACGGGCGCGGCGGCCTTTCGCGCGGGCGTCTTATCGAGCACGGGCACTTCGGCGGGTTTGAGCGCGGCGACGTCGATGAAGCGAGTGCATGCGCGACGGAAACCTTCGGGCGTAGTGGCAAGGCCGAAGCCATAGACCGGAATGCCCTGCTGGCGCAGCCGCGTCACCAGCGGCGTGAAATCGCTGTCGCTCGACATCAGGCCGAAACCATCGACGCGGCCGCTCGCCATCAGGTCCATGGCGTCGATCGTCATCTTCATGTCCGTAGCGTTCTTGCCTTTGGTAAGGTCAAACTGCTGCTGCGGCTCGATCGCCTGCGCCACCGACAGCGCGGCCCATGTCTTGAGCGTCGTCTTGCTCCAATTGCCGTAGGCGCGACGGATGTTGACGGTGCCGAGTTCGGCCAGCACCGTCATCACCGAATCGAAATGCGCCGCCGACGCATTGTCGGCGTCGATCAGCAGGGCAACATTGCCGTTCGGTCCGTGACTTGCCATGCGCGAACCTTTCATCAAGCGGGCGAGAAGGATCCGTCCGTCTCGTCGAGAATATGCAATTGTCCGTCGGCGATCCCGAAGACCGCGCCGACCAGCTTGAGCCTGCCCGACTTCTCCTTGTGCTGAACGCACGGGAAAGTGCGCAGATTGGCGAGGCTGAGCTTCACACCCTCCCGCTCCATCGCGCGCTCCGCCTCTGGGCCTCGGTCATCGCCATATTGGGAAATGACGACGTCGCGCGCGCTGTCGAGCTGGCTGATCCAGTCGTGGATAAAGCCGCCTTCGCCGGGTGCGGCATCCTTGAGGTCCTGGCTGAGCGCCGCCTTGCAGCCGCCGCATTTGCCATGACCCATCACCACGACCTCCCCGACCTTGAGCACCTGAACGGCAAATTCCAAAGCCGCCGACACGCCATGCAGGCCAGGCGTCGTTTCGAAGGGGGGAACCAGAGCGGCGACGTTGCGCACGACGAAGATTTCGCCGGGGTTGGTGTCGAAAATCTGGGCTGGATCGACCCGGCTGTCGGAACAGGCGATTACCATGACGCGCGGGCTCTGCCCCTCGGCCAACTCGCCCCAGCGTTCGCGCTGTGCCGTCCAGCCAGTATTGCGGAAGCGGCGGTAGCCGTCGAGCATGTCGGTAAAGTCTGTCATAGAACTCCGCTGTGCATCATGAACTGGGGACTGGCAAGACCGGCCCCGCATCGCTATTTGGGGGGGCATGAACGATGCCAGCCCCTTTTCCGTTCCCGGCGCGCCATCGGCCGGACGGCCCGAACGCGCCCGCAAGCCCGACTGGATCCGAGTCAAGGCGCCCGTCAGTCCCGGCTATCACGAGACGCGCCGCTTGATGCGGGAAAAGGGCCTGGCCACCGTGTGCGAAGAAGCGGCCTGCCCAAATATCGGCGAGTGCTGGACCAAGAAGCATGCGACGGTCATGATCCTTGGCGACACCTGCACCCGCGCCTGCGCCTTTTGCAACGTTAAGACAGGCATGCCGCGGAAGGTGGATGTCAACGAACCGCAGAACCTTGCCGACGCCTGCGCCGAAATGGGGCTTGAACATATCGTCGTCACGTCGGTGGATCGCGACGATCTGCCCGATGGCGGCGCGTCGCAGTTCGTCAAGGTGATCGAGGCGCTGCGCCGGACGACGCCGAACACGACGATCGAGATTTTAACGCCGGATTTCCGCAACAAGCATCTGCGCGCGATCGAGGCGATCGTCGCGGCGCGGCCCGATGTCTATAACCATAATCTGGAAACGGTGCCCCGGCTCTATCCCACGATCCGGCCCGGCGCGCGCTATTATGCGTCGCTGCGGTTGCTGGAGACGGTCAAACGCCTCGACCCTTCGATCTTCACCAAGTCGGGCATCATGCTGGGCCTGGGAGAAGAGCGGCTTGAGGTGCATCAGGTGATGGACGACATGCGGTCGGCCGACATCGATTTTCTGACCATGGGTCAGTATCTTCAGCCCACGCCCAAACATGCCAAGGTGATGGAGTTTGTGACGCCCGCCGCCTTCAATGCCTATGCGGCGATCGGCCGGGCGAAGGGCTTCCTTCAGGTGGCGTCGAGTCCGCTCACCCGCTCAAGCTATCATGCGGGCAAGGATTTCGCCGAAATGCGCGCGGCGCGCGAGGCTCAGTTGGCAAAGGCCGTGCATGCCTAAGCATAATGAGACGCGGGCGTTGCCCTATACGCCGCAGCAGATGTTCGACCTGGTCGCCGATGTCGCTGCCTATCCGCAGTTTCTGCCCTGGGTCAGTGCGATCCGCGTGCGATCCAACGATGACGCGCAGATGGTTGCCGACATGATCGTCGGGTTCAAGGGCGTGCGCGAAACCTTTACCTCGCGTGTGAACAAGCACCGGCCCGATCATGTCCGCGTCGATTATGTCGACGGTCCGCTCAAGCATCTGCACAATGAGTGGCGCTTCCGCGACGATGGGCAGGGCGGAACGCTGGTCGACTTCGAGGTGGAGTTCGAGTTCAAGAACCGTCTGTTCGAAATGCTTGCGGGCCAGTTTTTCGACAAGGCGCTGCGCAAGATGATCGGGGCTTTCGAAGAACGCGCGGCGGCGCTTTATGCGCCGTCGGGCAGCAGTAGTTCCAGCGCGCACAGCGCCGCCTGAAGGCGAACGCCGCCCCTGCCATTGTTCTCGAAATGCTTCATGTCGGCCACGACCTTGTCGGGGCTGGCACCCCGTTCGGCGCGGGCGAAGACGACCGTGCCGACGGGTTTCAGCTCGGTGCCCCCGCCCGGTCCGGCGATACCGGTGATCGCGACGGCGACATGGGCGTGGCTTTTGTCCAGCGCGCCCCGCGCCATGGCCCAAGCAGTCGCGATCGAGACTGCGCCGAAGGTTTCGAGCATGTCGTTCGACACTTTGAGCAGGACGGTCTTCATGTCGTTGGAATAAGTGATGAAACCGGCTTCGAAAACATCCGAGGAGCCAGCGATCTCCGTCAGCGCCGCTGAAACGAGACCGCCGGTACAACTCTCTGCGACCGCTATCGTGCGTCCTGCGCGGCGGTTGGCGAGGATGACGCGCTCGGCGAGTTCGACCAGCGAAGCGGGGAGAATATGATCCGGCATGGCGTCAGGATAGCGCGGGGAGGGAAAGGGTTGCAACCGCCTGCGCAGCAATCCCTTCGCCGCGGCCGGTAAAGCCCAGACGTTCGGTGGTGGTCGCCTTGACGCTGACCCGGTCGATCGTCAGTCCCAAAATCGTGGCGATGCGCGCGCGCATCGCGTCGCGATGCGGGCCGATCTTGGGTGCTTCACAAATGATGGTCAGGTCGAGATGCTCGATCTGCCCGCCGCGCGCCGTCACATGGCCGGCGGCATAGTCCAGAAACTGCCAAGACGCAGCCCCGCGCCATTGCGGATCGGATGGCGGGAAATGGCTGCCGATATCGCCATCGGCAAGCGCGCCCAATATCGCATCGACCAGCGCATGCAGGGCGACGTCGGCGTCGCTATGGCCAGAGAGTCCCTTGTCATGGGGGATGCGGATGCCTCCCAGCCACAGCTCTTCCCCCTCAACCAGCTGGTGGACGTCATAGCCCATGCCCACCCTCATACCGCGCGACTGCATCAGCCGCGCCTCCAGCCGGTCGAAATCATCCGCATAGGTCAGCTTCTCCAATCGTTCGTCGCCCGGTACCAGCGCAACGGCATGGCCGGCGGCGCGCAGCATCTGCGCATCGTCGGTCGGTTCCTGGGCGGTATCCCATGCGCGATGAACAGCGAGCGCGGTGGCGAAGCGGAAAGCCTGCGGCGTCTGGACGCGGTGCAGGTCGGTGCGATCGACGACAGCGCCGTCGCCGCGTACGAGCGTATCGACGACAGCTATGGCGGGGATCGCGCCCTCGCTTGTCGCCAATGCCGCGATCAGGCGCCCGAGCACTGCCGTCGGAATGTCGGGACGCGCCGCGTCGTGGATCAGCACATTGCCGGCGCCTCCTTGCGCCGCGATCCATTCGAGCCCCGCCTTTACCGAACCGCGTCGCGTATCGGCGCCCTCCACGAAGCCCGCGACCGAGCGACCCTTAAGGGCGTCGCGCGCCTGCTCCTGTGCGCCGGCGGCAACGACCACCACCACGGCCTCGGCGCCGCCGTCCCGCACCACTCCGTCATAGGCATGCGTCAGCACGGGGGCGCCCGCCAGGAGGCGATATTGTTTCGCCGTGTCGCCGCCCGCCCTGCTGCCCGATCCAGCCGCGAGCAGCAGCGCGACGGTGTTCCATCCTTCGTTCATAGCCTGCCGCATAGACCAGCCCGCACGCCACCGCCAGCGGCGCACACTTGTCGTTTCGCGGCTTTTGCGATAGGGGTTGCTCGTTTTTTAGGCAGTTTCACCCATGCGTATGCTTTCTCCCATCGCCGTCGGTCCGGTCAGGATCGACATGCCCGTCATCCTCGCGCCGATGACCGGCGTTACGGACATGCCGTTCCGTACGCTGGTGCGGCGTTTCGGATCGGGGCTGAACGTGACCGAGATGATAGCGACCGCTGCTATGATCAGGGAAACGAGGCAGTCGCTGCAAAAGGCCGCCTGGCACCCGCTGGAAGAGCCCGTGTCGATGCAGCTTGCCGGCTGCTCGCCGAGCGAGATGGCGGATGCGGCCCGGCTGAACGCCGATCGCGGCGCCGCGATCATCGACATCAATATGGGCTGCCCGGTCAAGAAGGTCGTCAATGGTGATGCCGGCAGCGCGCTGATGCGCGACTTGCCGCTCGCCGCCGCGCTGATCGAAGCGACGGTCAAGGCGGTCGACGTTCCCGTCACGGTCAAGATGCGCATGGGCTGGGACCATGCGAGCCTCAACGCCCCCGAACTCGCGCGCATCGCGCAGGATCTGGGCGCGCAGATGATCACCGTCCACGGCCGCACCCGTTGCCAGATGTACAAGGGGTCGGCGGACTGGGCGTTCGTGCGCTCGGTCAAGGAAGCGGTCAGCCTGCCGGTGATCGTCAATGGCGACATCTGCTCGATCGAGGACGCCGAAACCGCGCTGGAGCAGAGCGGCGCGGACGGGGTGATGATCGGGCGGGGCGCCTACGGTCGGCCCTGGCTGATCGGACAGGTCATGCACTGGTTCGAGACCGGCGAGTGGTTGCCCGACCCGTCGCTGGCCGAGCAATATGACGTCATCGTTGAACATTATCGCGCGATGCTCGACCATTATGACCGCCTGACCGGCGTCAACATGGCCCGCAAACATATTGGCTGGTATACCAAGGGGCTGAACGGCTCGGCCGAATTTCGCAATGCCGTCAATCAGGTGCCCGACGCCGATACGGTGCTCGATATGTTGGCGCGCTTCTATGAGCCGCTGATCGCGCAGGCCGAGCAGGACGTGCCGGTCCCGGCGCGGCGGGCAGCCTGAGGCGGGTGGCGCTCCCGAAGCAGTCGCTGCTCGGCGTGCCAGGCGGCCCGTCCCTCAACGACCTGGTAACCGCCCTGCCGGTCGCGACGCTGGTGATCGCGCCTGACAACAGCATCGCCGACGCCAATGTGCGCGCGGAAACGCTGCTCAACATGGCTCGTTCCGCCATCATCGGCAGCGACGTCGCGCGTGTGATCCGCATGGCGGAAGCGGATGCGCGCTTCGACATCTGGCACGGGAACAAGCCGATCGCGGCCTATGACATCAAAGTCCATGCCGGACGGACCGAGGAAATGGAGGTCGACCTGATGATCGCCCCCGTCGTCGATCATGAAGGCTGGCGGGTGCTGGCGATCCATGCGCAGGGGCAGGCACGGCGCATCGGCCGGCATGGCGGCACGGCCGGCGGCGCGCGCTCGGCGATGGGCGCGGCGGCGATTTTGGCGCATGAGATCAAGAACCCGCTATCGGGCATCCGCGGCGCGGCGCAACTGCTCGAGACGGGCGATGGCGGCCATGACAGCACGCTGACGCAGCTCATCTGCAACGAGGTCGATCGTATCGCGGCGCTGATCGACCGGATGCAGGATTTCACGACGGAGCAGCGGCTCGAATGCCGGCCCGGCAACATCTATCCGTTGATCGATCGCGCCGCGCATATCGCCTCCGCCGGTTTTGCGAGCGGCGCGCGGATCGTCAAACGCTACGATCCCTCGCTTCCCTTCGCGATCATCAATGACGACGCGCTCGTCCAGGTGATGATCAACCTGTTGAAGAATGCGGCCGAGGCGCTGGAGCAGACGGCGGATCCGGTCATCCGGGTCGAGACCGCTTTCCGCCATGGCATGTCGGTCGTAGTCGGCGGCGGAAAGGGCAGCGCGGTGCTGCCGATCGAGATATTGGTGGTTGACAACGGGCCAGGGGTGCCGGCACACATTCTGGACCATCTGTTCAACCCGTTCATCACCGGCAAGCGTGACGGCAAGGGGCTGGGCCTCGCGCTCGTCGACAAGCTGGTGCGCGACATGAACGGCTTCGTTCAATATTCGCGCGACTCGGCGCTCGGCGAATCCACCTTTCGCATATTGCTTCCGAGGGGGCAGGGCTGATGGGCGAGACCGGTGCGATCTTGGTGGTGGACGACGATCCGGCGATCTGCGTGGTCGTGAGCGAAGCGCTGCGGCGGCAGGGGCACCGGGTCAAGACGGCTACTTCGATCCGTGAACGGGGTGAACTGCTGGAAAGCTTCGCCCCCGACATCTTGGTGACGGACGTAATGCTGCCGGATGGCGACGGCCTTGACGAGGTCGCCGACATCATGGCGCGCGTGCCGGGGCTCAACGTGATCGTACTGTCGGCGCAGAATACGCTGAACACCGCTATCCGCGCGACGGAAAAGGGCGCGTTCGAATATCTGCCCAAGCCATTCGACCTCAACGAACTTACCCGCGCGGTCGCCGAAGCGCTGGGTACGAAGGAGGAGGCGACGGGCTTTGCCGAACCGGGGCTGCCGCATGACGGCTTGCCGCTGGTCGGGCGGTCGCCCGCGATGCAGGAAGTCTACCGCACGGTCGCGCGCGTGCTTTCCAACGACCTGTCGATCCTGGTGCTGGGTGAGTCGGGCACGGGCAAGGAACTGGTGGCCGAAGCGATCCACAGTCTTGGCCGGCGGCGCC
>JBEVMZ010000235.1:0-8860 GCA_040508335.1 Sphingobium sp. | reverse complement strand
AGAACAGGTGCACGAACAGCATCGGGAAAAAGCGGAAATGATTGGGCAGCGGCGTATTTTTCAGCCGCTCCATCCCGCCCTGCGCATTGGCGATATCGATCAGCACGCTTTCCATCCGCGACTGCTGGATGCTGTCGATCCACCCGCTTTTGAGCGCTTCGTTGATACGACGGCCCGTTCCGTCCAATATGCCGTTCGCGATATTGGTGCGCTTCAACGCGAAATCATCTTCGCCCTTGCCAAGAAAGCGGACCACTTCCCGGTCCGCATCCTGCCGCCGCAACTGGCACCGCAGCGCATTCACATAGGCGATCTGACGCATCACGATCTCGCGCTTGAGCGCGCTCGCCTCCGGATCGGGCATGAAGCTGCGCGCGGTACGCGCCAGGTTGCGGCTGGCGTTGATCATCAGGCCCCACAGGCCCCGGCCCTCCCACCAGCGCTGATAGGCCGAATTGCTGCGAAACCCCAAGAACAGGGCCACCGCCGAACCGAACAGGGTCAAGGGTAGCTGCGGCGCCGTGAACGGCAGCACGTAATATGTGACGGTGACCACCACGTCCCAGATGAACAGGGCCGCGAGCGGCTTCCACACTTCCTTGATAATGGTCCGGATGTTCGGCGCGGCGGTAACGATCAAGGGGGCCTCGCAATCTTGAAGAGGGCAGGAACGCGCCCGCCCCGATATGGTGCCTTACCCCAAGCTATTTTTGTTGCGCTGCATTATTTCCGACTTGCTCGGCAGCATGTGAAAGCGCGATCGCGGTGCCAGTCGATGGTCGCAGATGGAACCATTCGGGGCGATCAATCGCGACGAGAAAAGCCAGAATTCCAAATCCGAAAACTATCAAAGTGACGGCGCTGCGCAGTGACGCATTGGCAACGCTATCCTTCGGGTCAGGCGAATTTTGCATATACAACGTCTCCTTGCGGTGTAACGCTATGATGCCTTTCGCAATGCAGCAGTTCCGCTCTTGCCCGTAAGATTTTGTTGCTGCATCGCAGCACGCCGGTGATTTGCACGTTCCGCGCGACGAACTGTGGCCAATCGGTTGAGCATGGGGTCAGCCAACGCTGGCTTCAGTCGAGCGGAATGGTCGCTATCAGTATATTGCCCAGCAGCACGGCTGCCGCGACGAGCATAAGGATACCGCGTTTGCGGTCGCCCTTTTTCCAGATCGCATAGATGCCGCCGGCCATAAGTGCGGCGCTTGCGAGCATGAGAATGGAAAATAACGTACCAAGTATCGGCGTTTCCTACCCGCAGCGCTCCATGGTGGCAATCGCGCGCGCCTGCGCCTAAGAGGCGCTGGAACCCGAATCGACACGTCATGTCCCAACTGGGGGCCAATCCATGAAGATCGCCATCGCTTCCGATCACGCCGCCGTCGACCTGAAGGCGGAGCTTGCCCAATGGCTTGAGGAGCAAGGCCATGCCGTGCAGGACCTCGGCCCCGCGACGGCAGACCGCGTCGACTATCCCGATTATGGCTATAAGCTCGCCACCGCCGTCGCATCGGGCGCGGCGGAGCGCGGCATAGCGCTGTGCGGATCGGGCATCGGCATTTCGATCGCCGTCAATCGCAATCCCGCCTGCCGCGCGGCTCTGGTGAGCGAACCGCTCTCGGCCGCGCTCGCGCGTGAGCATAACGATGCCAACGTCCTTGCTATGGGCGCGCGGCTGACTGGCCCCGACATGGCCAAGGCCTGCGTCGCCGCCTTCCTGTCGACCGAATTTGGTGGCGGCCGCCATCAGGGCCGTGTCGAAAAACTGAGCAATCCTGCGCTTTGAAAGGATCAATAAGATGAACAGCACCACCCTTTCCCAGCCTATCCGCCAAGCCGGCTTCTTCGATGAAGGCTTGGCCAGCGCCGATCCTGAAATTTTCGATGCCATCGGCAAGGAGCTGAAGCGGCAGCAGGACAAGATCGAACTGATCGCGTCGGAAAATATCGCGTCCAAGGCGGTGCTCGAAGCCGCTGGCTCGATCTTCACCAACAAATATGCCGAAGGCTATCCGGGCAAGCGCTATTATGGCGGTTGCGAATATGCTGACATCGTCGAAACGCTGGCAATCGAGCGCGCCAAGAAATTGTTCGGCGCTAACTTCGCCAATGTGCAGCCCAATTCGGGCAGCCAGATGAACCAGGCGGTGTTTCTCGCGCTCTTGCAGCCGGGCGACACCTTCATGGGCCTCGACCTGTCTTCGGGCGGGCACCTCACGCACGGATCGCCGGTCAATATGAGCGGCAAATGGTTCAACCCCGTGCCCTATGGCGTGCGCGAGGACGACCATCAGATCGACATGGATGAGGTCGCCCGCATCGCACGCGAGAGCAAGCCAAAGCTCATCATCTGCGGCGGCACGGCCTATTCGCGGGTATGGGACTTCAAGCGCTTCCGCGAGATCGCGGACGAGGTCGGCGCCTATCTGCTCGCCGACATGTCACACTTCTCCGGCCTGGTCGCCGGCGGCGCGCACCCCAGCCCCGTGCCGCATGCCCATGTCACGACCACGACGACGCACAAGTCGCTGCGCGGCCCCCGCTCCGGCATCATCCTGTCGAACGATGAGGCGATCGCCAAGAAGCTCAACAGCGCGATCTTCCCCGGCCTTCAGGGCGGACCGCTGATGCATATCGTCGCGGCCAAGGCGGTCGCCTTCAAGGAAGCCCTGACCCCCGAGTTCAAGGCCTATGCTCATCAGATCGTCGCCAATGCCCGCGCGCTCGCCGCGACGCTTGCCGATGCCGGCCTCTCGATCGTGTCGGGCGGCACCGACAACCATCTGATGCTGGTCGATCTGCGCGCGAAGAACACCACGGGCAAGGCAGCCGAGAAGGCGCTCGATCGCGCCTATATCACCTGCAACAAGAACAATGTGCCCTTCGACACGGCGAGCCCCTTTGTCACCTCCGGCGTGCGCCTTGGCACTCCGGCGGGCACGACGCGCGGCTTTGGCGAAGAGGAGTTCCGCGAGATCGGCCGCCTTATCGCCGAGGTCGTCGAAGGCCTGAGCCGCAACGGCGAGGCCGGCGACGGTCAGGTCGAGGCGCATGTGCGTGAAAAGGTACTGGCGCTGACCGCGCGTTTCCCGATTTACGGGCAATAAGGATGGTCAGGGGCGGGATGACCGGCGCGATGCGGTCCCGCCCCGCCCCCTTCCCATAAGGTAAAGACATGCGCTGCCCCTTTTGCGGCAATGAAGACAGTCAGGTGAAGGACAGCCGTCCCACCGACGATGGCAATGCGATCCGTCGCCGCCGCCAATGCGAGGGCTGCGCCGCGCGTTTTACGACGTTCGAGCGCATCCAGTTGCGCGACATATGGGTAGTCAAGAGCGAAGGCCGCAGGCAGGCGTTCGACCGCGACAAGCTCGCCCGCTCGATCGACATCGCCTGCCGCAAGCGCCCGATCGACGTGGAGCGGCTCGAGAAGCTCATCTCCAGCATCCAGCGTCAGCTCGAAACCAGCGGCGATGGTGAAGTGCCTGCGCGCGCTATTGGTGAGATGGTGATGGAAGGCCTCAAGCGGCTCGACAGCGTCGCCTATATTCGCTTCGCCAGCGTCTATAAGGACTTTACAGACGCCAAGGATTTCGAGGATTTTGCCAGCACGGTGCAGGAGGTCGGTCGTGAGTGAAGCCGGCATAACACCCGCAGCGTCGACTGCGCCCGTCATCGTGCTGGTGCGCCCGCAACTGGGCGAGAATATCGGCAAGGCCGCGCGCGCCATGCTCAATTTCGGGCTGACCGAATTGCGGCTGGTCAGCCCCCGCGACGGCTGGCCCAATCCCGATGCGGGGCCATCGGCGGCCGGCGCCGACATCGTGCTGGAAAAGGCCGAAGTTTTCCCGACGCTGGCCGACGCGGTCGCCGATTGCGCCCATGTCTATGCAACGACGGTGCGCAAGCGCGGCGTCACCAAGCCCGTCGTCACGCCCGACGAAGCGGCCCGCGCCATCCACTTGAGCCAAGGCCGCAGCGCCATCGTCTTCGGCCCCGAACGGTCGGGACTGGAAACCGAGGATGTGGCGCTAGCGCGCACGATCATCACCGTACCGATCAATCCCGAATTCGGCTCGCTCAACCTGGCGCAGGCGGTGATCCTGTGCGCCTATGAATGGTCGAAGCAGGCCGCATTGACGCAGCCCACGCTCACCGATCTCGGCGAGCCTGCGCCGCAGGTGGAACTGGAAGGGATGATCGGCCAGCTTGAGACGATGCTGGAGGGCGCAGGCTATTTCTTCCCGCCCGATCGTGCCGTCGCGACGCGGCTGACGCTGCGCAATCTGCTGACCAAGCCGGGCTGGAACCATCTGGAGGTGCGCACGCTGCGGGGCGTGCTCTCGACGCTGGCACGGCCCCGCGCGCGCTGATCGCGCCTGTTCAGGCGGACAATTTGCGCGCCCGCTCGCGCCATACCTCGGCGAGCACCGGCATCGCCGCGAGTGCAAGCACCGCGTCCCTTTCGTTCTTGTGCCCGCCGCCGATCAGCAGGCGAAAGACCCGCGCTATGCTCCATTGCGGATGCGGTCGCTCCAGTAGCGGCATGCGGCTCCCCGCTTCCACTTCGCCCTCGCGGATGACACGGAAATAGAGGCCGCTGCGCCCCGTCTTGATCATATTCACCATGACGTCGCGCGCGCCGAAGCGATGGTCGAGCTTCCAGCAGGGCTGGCGACCATGACTGACTTCCACGATTCCACTACCGAGCGCGAACCGATCGCCCAGACAGATATCCTCCTCAGTCATGCCACGCGACGCGATATTCTCGCCGAAGGCGCCGGGTGCTTCGAGCAGGGCGGCGTCGGGTTTGCGCGCGCGCCACCAGTCATAATGATCCTGGGGATAGAGATGGAGCGCCTTGTCCCAGCCGCCATGATGGATCGGGTCCGCAACGCTGTCACCCGCAAGGCCGTTCCAGCCCACTCGCACCGGCCCTTCGACCGGCCGCTTGGCAATCGCGCTATGGTCGTCGCCGCGAAAGGGCAGCGGCGTCCCCGTCAGCAGCGCCTCGATCATCATATGGGGTCCGGTCATGGCGCCCCATGGCACAGCGAGACAGCCTTGGCGATGACCGTCGTCAACGCGATTTCATCACGCGATACTGAGTTCCGACGCGAGCTTGAGTACCTCTCCGCCGCGGTCGCTCAGGATGAGGAATGCAGGGTCGCGCCGCGACCCATTGCGGCTGATCGGCGTCCCGTCGACAAGCCACTCCACACGGCCGTCGAAGCGTTCGGCTATCCGCCCACGGCAAATGTCCTGGCCCCAATTCCATTTCACGCGCGATCCCTTGCGGAAAAACTCGCTCATCTGCATCCTCTCGTCGCGCCGCTGTAAACTTGGCGTTTCCACGTTGAGAAATGCGCCCACAAGTCGGCAGTTCCCTTGGGTTGCACGATGATTTCGGTTAAGGGCGCGCCATGGAAGTCACCGGCCTGCGCGTCGCCCTGTTCAGCGGCAATTACAATTACGTCCGGGACGGCGCCAATCAGGCGCTCAACCGCTTCGTCGCCTATCTGCTGCGCCAAGGGGCGCAGGTGCGCGTCTATTCGCCCACCACCGACACCCCCGCCTTTGCACCCGCCGGCGACCTGGTGAGCGCGCCTTCCTTCCCCGTGCCGGGCCGCAAGGAATATCGCGTGCCCTATCGGCTGTCGCAGTCGGTGCGCCGTGACCTCAAGCGGTTCGCACCAAATCTCGTGCATGTGTCGAGTCCCGATCCGCTCGGCCACCGCGCCGTCAGTTGGGCACGCGCGCGCGGCCTGCCTGCGGTCGCGTCGGTACATACGCGGTTCGAGACCTATCCCCGCTATTATGGGCTCGCCTTTCTGGAGCCTTTGATCGAATCGATGCTGCGCCGTTTCTATCGCCGCTGCGACGCGATCATGGCCCCGTCCGAATCGATGGCGCAATTGCTGCGCGAACAGCGGATGAGCTATGATGTCGGCATCTGGACGCGCGGCATCGATCGGGAGATTTTCAACCCCGGCCGCCGCGACATGGACTGGCGGCGTTCGTTGGGGCTTGGCGATGACGAGCCGGTGATCGGCTTTATCGGCCGTCTCGTGATGGAAAAGGGCCTCGACGTCTTTTCAGACACGATCGATCATCTCTCCCAGCGACAAGTGCGACACAAAGTCCTCGTCGTCGGTGAGGGACCTGCGCGCGAATGGTTTCAGAATCGGCTGCCGGGCGCCGTGTTCACCGGGTTTCAGGCCGGCCCCGATCTCGGCCGCGCGGTCGCCAGCATGGATATGCTGTTCAACCCGTCCGTTACCGAAACTTTCGGCAACGTGACGCTGGAGGCGATGGCCTGCGGCCTTCCCACGGTGGCGGCGCGGGCAACGGGCAGCGAGAGCCTGGTCGAGGACGGCTCGACCGGCCGTCTGATCCGCCCCGGGGCGATCCGCGCCTTTGCCGACGCGCTCGCCCTTTATTGCCAGGACGGGGACGCCCGCGCGGCCGCCGGCAGCGCCGCCGAGGCGAAGGTCGCGCGCTATGGCTGGGACGAGGTGAACCAGGCGCTGGTCGACACCTATATCCGCGTTATCCGCCAACGCGAACAAGGCGCCGCGCCTCGCTCCAGCCCGGTTCCTTAAATCCCCCCGCCTCCCTATATCGGCAGGCGATGGCTGATCTTTTTGCTTCAGAGGACATTCCACAGGGTGGGGGCGACGACGCCCCGCTTGCCGATCGCCTGCGCCCGCAGACGCTGACCGATGTGGTGGGACAGGATCATCTGACCGGCGCGGAGGGCGCGATCGGACGGATGGTGGCGGCGGGCCGGCTTTCCTCCATCATATTGTGGGGACCACCCGGCACGGGCAAGACGACGATCGCGCGGCTGCTTGCCGATGCGGTGGGCATGCGGTTCGCGCCCATCTCCGCTGTCTTTTCAGGCGTCGCCGACCTCAAAAAATTGTTCGCCGCTGCCAAGGATCATGCGCGCCGGGGCGAGAAGACGCTGCTCTTCGTCGACGAGATCCACCGTTTCAATCGTGCGCAGCAGGACGGCTTCCTGCCCTTCGTGGAGGACGGCACCGTGACGCTGGTCGGCGCGACCACGGAGAATCCAAGCTTCGAGCTTAATGCCGCGCTCCTCTCCCGCGCGCAGGTACTGATCCTGCGGCGGCTGGACGCGGCCGCGCTCGACCAGTTGCTCGCCCGCGCCGAGGCGCTGGTCGGCCGCCCGCTCCCGCTCGATCCAGCGGCGCGGGAGGCGCTGGTCGCGAGCGCGGACGGCGACGGGCGCTTCCTTCTCAATCAGGCGGAGACGCTTTACGCCGTCCGTCTCGACGCCCCGCTCGATCCCAAGGGCCTCGCCGCCCTGCTTCACCGCCGCGTCGCCGTCTATGACAAGGACCGGGAGGGGCATTACAACCTCATCTCGGCGCTGCATAAGTCACTGCGCGGATCTGATCCTCAAGCCGCGCTATATTATCTCGCCCGGATGCTGACCGCAGGCGAGGAGCCGCTTTATGTGCTGCGGCGGCTAGTGCGGTTCGCGAGCGAGGATATCGGTCTCGCCGACCCGCAGGCGCTGGTCCAGTGCCTGGCCGCACGCGACAGCTACGAGTTTCTGGGCTCGCCAGAAGGTGAATTGGCAATCGTGCAGGCCTGCCTCTATTGCGCCTCTGCGCCCAAATCGAACGCCGCCTACGTCGCGATGAAGGCGGCCTATCGCTCGGCGCGCGAGACCGGATCGCTGATGCCGCCGCAGAATATCCTGAACGCCCCCACGAAACTCATGAAGAGCATCGGCTACGGCAAGGGCTATCGTTACGACCATGATCAGGACGGCGGCTTTTCAGGCGATGATTATTGGCCGCCCGAGATGACGCCACAGACCTTCTACGCACCCACCGATCGCGGGTTCGAGGCGCGGATCGGCGAGCGCTTGGCCTATTGGCAGAAATTGCGCGATGCCGATCCCGAATGACCCGCCGGTGCCGCGCTTCGAAGCGTTCGCGGCGATCGATTGGTCCGGCGCCAAGGGGGACCGACACAAGGGGATAGCGGTCGCGCTGTGCGAAGGCGGCTGCGCCGCGCCTGCTTTGGTGGCCGCGCCGGACGGCGGGCTGTGGTCGCGAAGAGCGGTGGCGGATTGGCTGGTCGGCCAGACGGCGCGGCCGACCCTGTTCGGCTTCGACTTCAGCTTTGCCCCGCCCTTTGTTACGCGCGGCGCCTATTTGCCGGGCGATCCGGTGCCAGAAACTGCGCCTGAATTCTGGGCCTATGTCGATGCAGTCTGCGCCGATCCGGATCTCGGCGCGGCCAGTCTGCTGGAGGTGACGCACCGGCGACATTTCTACTTCGGCAAGGCGGACGGCGTGAAGGCCGACTTCATGCACCGACGCCTTTGCGAGACGCTGCACAACCAGAGCGGTGGCACGAAGGCGTCGAGCCTCTACGAATCGATCGGCGCTGCGCAGGTCGCCAAGGCGAGCTTTGCCGGCATGCGCCTGCTACACCATGTGCGACCAAAGGTGCCGGTGTGGCCGTTCGACCCGCCGACCGGATCGCGGTCGCTTATCGTCGAAATCTACACGACCATCGCCGCGCGTGCCGGTGGCCGGCCGCTCGGGCGCAGCAAGATGCGCGATCCGGCGTCGCTCAATGCCGCGCTCACGTCATTGGGGTCGTTGCCCTATCCGGGCGGCGCGCCCGATGATCATGCCGCCGACGCGCTCGTCGCCGCCGCCTGGCTGCGCCGGGTCGCGGGCGACGCCACCTTATGGCGTCCCCCCGCCCTTGATCCTACGACCGCCGCGACTGAGGGCTGGACCTTTGGCGTGATCTGATAGTAAGGCGCGACGACGTCACAGCGCCGGCTTAGCTCAGTTGGTAGAGC
>JBEVMZ010000112.1:0-4806 GCA_040508335.1 Sphingobium sp. | reverse complement strand
CCGCCATGAAGAAGCGCAGCGCGTCGGCGCCATATGTGTCGATCAGGCCCAGCGGATCGACGACATTGCCCTTGGACTTGGACATTTTCTGCCCGTCCGCCGCGCGAACCAGCCCATGGAGATAGAGCTTCTTCCATGGCACTTCGTCCATGAACTCCATCCCCATCATCGCCATCCGCGCGTTCCAGAAGAACAGGATGTCGAAGCCGGAGATCAGCAGATCGCCGGGATAATGTTTCGCGAGCGCCGGCGTCTGCTCGGGCCAGCCCAGCGTCCCGAACGGCCAGAGTGCGGAGGAGAACCAAGTGTCGAGCACGTCGGGATCGCGGCTGAGCACCTTGTTGCCCGCCAGCGCCTGCGCCTCGGCTTCGGTTTCGGCGACATAGGGATTGCCGTCCTCGTCATACCAAGCCGGGATCTGGTGCCCCCACCAGAGCTGACGCGAGACGCACCAGGGCTGGATATTCTCCATCCAGTGGAAGAAGGTCTTCTCCCAGCTTTTGGGCACGATCTCGATCCGGCCGTCGCGCACCGCCTGCGTCGGCGCGACGGCGAGCTTTTCGGCGTCGACATACCATTGGTCGGTCAGCCAGGGCTCGATCACCACGCCCGAACGGTCGCCATGCGGGGTCTGGACGATGCGGGGCTCGAAATCGGCTTCGACCTCCTCGCCTTCCTTGTTCTTGGTCGCATGGAGGACGAGCATCCCCAGCGCCTTCATCTCCTCGACCACCGCCTTGCGCGCGTCGAAGCGGTCCAGACCGACGAAGCGATCGGGGATCAGGCCGTCGGCGGTCTGCACGACTTTGGCATCGGCATCGAACATGTTGAGCATGGTCGCGGCCTTCATGCCCGCGCGCTTGCCCACCTCGAAGTCGTTAAAGTCATGGCCCGGCGTGATCTTGACCGCGCCCGATCCGAGTTCAGGATCGGCATGTTCGTCGCCCACCACCTTGAAACGGCGGCCGGTGATCGGCTGAAGGATATCCTTGCCGATGACATCGCGATAGCGCGGGTCGTCGGGATGCACGGCGACCGCCATGTCCGCCAGCATGGTTTCAGGCCGCGTCGTCGCGACGACGATATGGTCCGCCCCGTCAGCCAGCCGCACGCCATCGGCGAGCGGATAGCGGAAGCGCCAGAAGCCACCCTGCACCTCCTTGGTTTCGACCTCTAGATCGGAAATCGCCGAGCGGAAATGCGGGTCCCAGTTGACGAGCCGCTTGTCGCGATAAAGCAGGCCGCGCTTGTGCAGTTCGACGAAGGTCCGCACGACGGCACTCGACATGCCCTCGTCCATGGTGAAGCGCTCGTTCGCCCAGTCCATCGAGCAACCCAGACGCCGCAACTGCCGCGTGATCGCGCCGCCGCTCTCCGCCTTCCAATCCCAGACCCTGGCGACGAAATCCTCGCGGCTGAAGTCGGTGCGCTTCTGCCCGGCGGCGTTCAATTGCCGCTCGACCACCATCTGCGTGGCGATGCCGGCATGGTCGGTGCCGACGACCCACAGCGCATCCTTGCCGCGCAGCCGCTCATAGCGCACGACGATGTCCTGCAGCGTATTGTCCAGCGCATGGCCGATATGCAGGCTGCCCGTTACGTTCGGCGGCGGATTGACGATGGTGAAGGGCTGCGCATCGGGACGCGCGGGACGGAAAAGCCCCTGTTCTTCCCAATGGGCGTACCAGCGGGTTTCGATTGCGGCGGGGTCGAAAGTCTTGGGCAGTTCGGTCATGGCCAAGCGCCTTAAAGCGCCTTTCTCGCCCGTTCCAGCGAAGAATCAGCGCGAGGTGATGCGCGCGATCTCCTTGGCCACCATCTCCTCGACCAGCGCGGGCAGGCGCGCGTCCAGCCATTCCTTGAGCATCGGCTTGAGCATCGCACGGACCAGCCCTTCGAGCGTATTATCTTCGCCATCCTTGCCGGGCAAAAGCATTGAAGACAGCGCGGACAGCGACTGGCGCGCGGCGATCTCGCTTTCGACCGACAGGATCGTCTCGCCCTGCGCACCCTGATCCTGGGTCGGCGTTTCGACGGGCGACGAAGCGGTGGAACGCGCGGTACGGGACGACTTGGGAGCAGGCATGATCTCTTCTACCGCTATGTCGTCGGTGAGTTCCAGGACTTCGAGGTCCGCGGGCGCTTCGGGAGCCTGTTCGAAGCCGGCGCGAAACGCCGTGTCGCCGCGCGCGCGACGCGGCGCGGCCTGCATCGCTTCCTCGCCTTCTTCGGCGATGATGCGTTTGATGGAGGACAAAATTTCCTCCATCGACGGTTCCTTGCTCAAGTCACCCATGGACGTTCCCCACCGTCAGCACTCGCGCAACGCGAGCGCAGCGACGCGCCCGGCCGATCCGTAGCTATTGTGCCGCTTGGGGCCTCACATTGGCGTTTTGCGCGGGCGTGTCAACGGTGGGCGTCGCCTGAAGCTGCGGCGCCGGCCCAAAGTCGAAGTCGCTCCATTTACCACGAACCCGACGATAATCGACCATGGGATCGTAGAGCGCGCCGGTTTCGAGGTTGAGGTCGTTGGCTTCCGCATGGCCCATCGCCGCCAGCAGCGAAAAGCCCGCGACATAGGCGTTGCGCCGCGCCGATACGAGTTCGACCCGCGCTATCAGCGCTTCCTGCTCGGCATTCAATATGTCGAGGATGGTGCGGGTGCCGACCGAATTTTCCGCGCGCACGCCTTCCAGCGACAGGGATGTCGCGTCGACCGCCTTCTGGCTCGATTCGATCGTTTCGAGCGATGCCTGCCAGCTGGCATAGGCCGCGCGCGTCTGGGCGATGACGCTGCGCTCGACCTCCACTTCGCGCTCCATCGCCTGCGATTCGAACGCCTGGCTCTGCCGCACCTGCGCAGCGGGCAGGCCGCCTTGATAAAGCGGCAAGCGCGCGGTCACGCCGACGACGACCTGCTTGTTGGTGCCCAGATCCTGGTCGAAGAAATCGGTATAGTTGCCTTGGCCATAGCCGCTGATCGTCGGCAGCACGCCTGCCTTGGCGACGCGCGTATCGTAACGGGCCGCGGCGCGCGCCTTCTTCGCGGCGATAAGGTCGGGATTGTCGGCGAGTGCGACAGTCACCGCATCCTGCGCCGTCGCGGGCAGGCCGGGGAGCAGCGGCGGCGAATCCAGCGTGCCGGGTGCTTCACCGACGAGAGCGATATAATTTTCCCGGCTGGCGATCAGATTCGCCTGCGCCGTCTGCAAGTCGGACTGGGCAAGTGCCAGGCGCGATTCGGACTGGGCCACATCGGTGCGCGTCAGGTCGCCGACCTCGAACCGGTCGTTGCTCGCCTGAAGATTGACCTCCAGCACCCGCACATTCGCCTGATTGAGCGAGACGATCGCGCTGTCGCGGATCACGTCCATATAAGCGGCGACCACCTGCGAGAAGACGCTGGCCTCGGTCCCGCGCAGATTGGCCTGCCCCGCTTCGACCCGCGTTTCGGCGGCCTTCACACCATTGCGCACAGCCCCGCCGCGATAGATCGGCACATTGACGCCGCCAGAAACAGATCCCTGACGACGCGGCGCGAGGAAGCTGCGGGTCGGAACGACGACGATCTCCTGATATTCGCCCGTCACGTCGGCATTGGGGCGGCCGGCCGACTTCTGGATCGCGACATTCTCGTTGGTCGCGCGTTGGCCTGCGCGCGCGCCCGTCAGCGTAGGGTTGCTGCGATAGGCCTTGGCAAGCGCGGACTGGAGCGTTTCGGCATAGGCCGATGGCGCGCCCGTCATGGCCAGCAGCGCGACGGTCGCCGCCATATGCGAAGAGAGTATCGCCCTGACCTTCACTTGGCACCCCGCCTCAAAGCATTCCGGACTACGGCTGACGCAGCCGGAATGCAGTCGATCATATCAACGTCGCGGGCCGATCCGACCGATCGGTCCGCGCTTCAGAAAGTGAACTGCCTGGGTCGCTCGAACCCCGGCAGGATGACCATTTCCATATCGGTGAGCGTCACCAGACCCAGCACGCCGCCGGCGACCCGACCACGGCAGGTCCGAACGACGCCATTCTTCGCCAGTCCGGTGACGACCCTGCCGCCGTCGACGACCTGCTCGACCAGCGCGTCGGGCACCGCTTCGACCGCGCCGTCGATCAGCAGCACGTCATAAGGGGCGCCATCCGGCGCGCCGTGCGCCAACGGTCCCCGCACCGCCGTGACGCCAGTCATGTCGCCCTGCGGTCCGTCCTCGGCCTCGACAGCGGTAACGACAGCGCCCATCGCGCGGAGCAGCGCCGCGGTATAGCCCGTGGCCGCGCCGACCAGCAGGACGCGATCGCCCTGCGCGATTTTTGCTTCCTTGAGCAATCGGCCGGTGGCGAGCGGCGGATTAAGCGCGCGGCCGTTACCCAGCGGTATGGCCCGGTCGATATAGGCCATGGCCCGCCGCTCCGGGGCCACGAAATTCTCACGCGGCACGCTTCCCATTGCGGCGATCACGCGGGGGTCATCGACGTCGCTGGTGCGCAACTGGCTTTCCACCATCGCGGCCCGCATCGAGGAGAAATTCTGTTCGCTCACGACAGTTCCCTAGCTTGGCTCAGCTGTATTGCCAAGGCAATACAGAGAAAGGATCATCGCGTTTCTCTAGATCAGCCTGCCCGAAGCGCCAAGCCGCTTTGCATGCCTTGCCCACACATTCTGGGGATCTGCCCACCCCCGCGCTTGACTTTCGGGGCGAAGCGGCACATCTGCGGCCCTCCCACGCTCCCGAGGCCCGATGGCGGAGTGGTGACGCAGCGGACTGCAAATCCGTGCACGCCGGTTCGATTCCGGCTCGGGCCTCCAAA
>JBEVMZ010000101.1:0-4962 GCA_040508335.1 Sphingobium sp. | reverse complement strand
GTTGGCGGGCATGACCCCTATGCGTAACCTGTCGAACAAGCATGTCTCCATCAAAGCAGATCTTCGCCACTGGACAAACTCTCGTGAGGGAGAACGAGTTCAACAGGATAAAGGCTGGATCGAGCTTGGCTCTATGGCAAAAGTGAGCGGAGCATAACATTGCTCAGTCCGCGATATACGACAGCGCCGCCTCAAACCGAACGCCCGGCACCTGGCTGGAGCTGCCGCGCAACTTAGCCGACGCGTCGCGCGCGCGGCCGATCATCTCCACCATCACGTCGTTGTATCCCAGCACGCTGACCACGCCCGGCAGCGTGCGGTGCCGGGTCACGCTCATCTGCGCGGTGAAAAGGTCGCCGTCCATCTCGTACGTGCCAACGTACGCCATGCCGCTGTCGCCGCCGCGCAGCTTGCCGTCGTCCATCAGCAGGACGACGCCGAAGTCGGCGCCGTAGGAGGACTTGAAGGCAATCTTGTATAGGCCGGTGGGGAGGGACATTCTCGGGCTCCTGCTGTGGGCAGCGGGCCAGAGACATGGCGGCGGCAGGTTCCTGGCCGGCTGAGTTTATGGTGGAGCCTCGATAGCATCGCGGTATGACCCGGACCAGTGATGGCGGGTCCGCGCGACGGCGAGCACGCGCCCATATAGAGGGCCAGCTGTATCGGCGGCTATGCAGGTAATGGCGGGCGCCATACGATTGCTCGACGAGGATCGAAGACGGTTATATGCATAAATCACAATAGGTGGGCACGTTCGCGCAACATGAGGACCGCTGGGCAACTAGTGTAATATGATCGACCATTAGCAGGTTGTGACCGCCCGCCGCCGCGATCTCCAGCGCGCGCTTAGCCGTCTCTTGCCCTTTCACCTGTTTCAAGTCAGCCGAGCGGACGGGTGGCGCGACCGCACCCGGCTGCGGCGGCACCAGTGCGGCGCTGCCCTTGAAATGGTCGAGCAGCGGCAGCAGGCCCGGCGCGGCGACGACTTCGACTTGGCCCGCCCAGGCGGCTTCCGCGCCCTGCGCCGCCGGACAGACCAGCCCCTGCTCCCGCTGTGCGGCATGCAGCGCCGCGAGCAGCACGCCCGGCGTCGGCGCGGTACGCCCGTCAAGGCCCAGTTCCCCGACCACGACATATCCGCTGAGGGTTTCGGCATCGATCACCCCCATCGCGCCGAGCAGCGCCAGCGCGATCGGCAGGTCGAAATGCGATCCTTCCTTGGGCAGATCGGCGGGTGACAGATTGACCGTGATACGTTTGGGCGGAAGCGAGAGGCCGATCGCGGCGATGGCATTGCGCACGCGCTCGCGGCTTTCCGCCACCGCCTTGTCAGGCAGGCCGACGACGATGAAATTGGGGAGGCAGGGCACAAGCTGGCACTGGACCTCGACGCCGCGCGCTTCCAGCCCGAGATAGGCGACCGTCGAAACCGTGGATACCAAGCGCCGCGCCCCCACTCGCGTCGGGGGACGTTGCGGGCTGGCGCGTCACTTGTCGAGAGCGAATCGCACGAAGGCCGCGCGACGCGCCATATCTAGGCGGCCGGTTCGTCTGCCCGATGCGCAGCTTGTGCCTCCGCCGACGGCCGGCCCTTGAACCCCTGGGCCACGACATACCATTCGACGCTGCCCTTGCGGCTGGCGGGTGGCTTGGCATGTTTGATCGTCGTGAAATGCTTTTTGAGCAGCGCCAGCAGTTCCGCGTCCGTTCCGCCAGCAAAGACCTTTGCCACGAAGACGCCGCCCTTGCGCAGATTTTCCACGGCGAACCAGGCCGCCGCCTCGACCAGCCCCATGGTGCGCAGATGGTCGGTCGCGGCATGGCCGACCGTATTGGCAGCCATGTCGGATACTATAAGGTCGGGCTCCTCGCCCAGCGTCTCGCGAAGCAAGGCGGGCGCCTTGTCATCCATAAAATCCATCTGGAACAGGGTGACGCCGGGCATAGGATCGGTCGGCAGCAGGTCGATGCCCACTACCTTTGCCTTGGGCGCGAGCTTGCGCACCACCTGCGCCCAGCCGCCCGGCGCGACGCCAAGATCGACGACGGCGCGCGAACCTTTGACGAAATGGAATTTCTCGTCGAGCTCGATCAGCTTGAACGCCGCGCGGCTACGCCAGCCTTCGGCGCGCGCCTTGCGGACATAGGGATCGTTCAACTGGCGTTCGAGCCAGCGCGTCGATTGCGCCTTGCGGCCCTTGGCCGACTTGACCCGGACCTTGCCGGCTCCCTGCCCTCTCACGCCGTCGCTCCATCGCGGTCCATCAGGCCGCGCAAAATGCCTTCCCTTATCCCCCGATCGGCGACGCCCAGGCGTTGCGCCGGCCAGATGTCGAGGATCGATTCGAGGATCGCGCAGCCCGCCACCACCAGATCGGCACGCTCCGTACCGATGCAGGGCAGCTTCTGCCGCTCCGACAGCGCCATGGTCGACAAACGGCTGGAGATAGCGCGCATCGCCTTGGCCGGTACGATGAGCCCGTCTATCGCCTGGCGGTCGTAACGCAGCAGTTCCAGATGCAGGCTGGCAAGCGTCGTCACTGTTCCCGACGTGCCCAGAAGACGAATATCGTCCGCCTCATGCGGCAGCCGGCTGGCGAGCGGCGCAAAGGCCTCAGCGACGCGCGCGCGCATGCGGGCATAGGCGGCGGCCCGCTCCGCTGGATCGGCATGCTCATAGGGTTCGCTTTCCGTGAGGGAGACGACGCCCCAGGGCGCGCTGACCCAATCGACGATGCGCGGCACGCCATCACCCTGCGCGTCCACCAGCACCAGTTCGGTCGATCCGCCGCCAATGTCGAAGATGAGCGCGGGTCCTTCGCCTGGTTCCAGCAGCGCATGGCAACCCTGCACCGCCAGCCGCGCCTCTTCCTGCGCGCTGATGATGTCGAGCGCGATGCCCGTCTCACGATAGACTCGATCGATGAAATCCGCGCCGTTGACCGCCCGGCGGCACGCCTCCGTCGCGACCGAGCGGGCGAGCGTTACATGGCGGCGGCGCAGCTTGTCGGCGCAGACGGATAAAGCGGCGATGGCGCGATCGATCGCGGCGTCGCTGATCCGGCCGGTGGCGGCCAGCCCCTCGCCGAGGCGGACGATGCGGGAAAAGGCATCGACGACGATGAAGCCATCAGCCGTCGGCTTGGCGATCAGCAACCGGCAATTATTGGTGCCAAGATCGATCGCGGCATAGGCGCGGCGATGGCGCGGCCCATGAGCAGTTGGAGACCCCCACTGCTTTGCGGGGGATGCGCTGGCCGCAGCCCTGCTCCCATTGACCGGCACCGGACAGGCGGAATTGCCCACCGATCCGCCGGTCGGACCGGAACTCTGCGGCGATGGGCGGCTGTGCTGCACCATGGCCGTACTCTTTTCTACCTCGCCAGCGCGGAAACGCGCCGGAACTTGGCATAGAGAGTAGGCGTCGGTGCACGAAAGCGCAAGGCGCGGGCAAGGAAGCGGAAAAGCTGCGTTCAGGCGTCGAGCGGCAGGAGCGCGGCGACGATCCAGCGTTCCTCGGCGCGTAGTACGCCCCAGGCGCGCGCGGCGGCGCGGCTGTCCATCGCCTCGACCCCCAGGCCCGAGGCCTCGAGCGCACGGACGAAGGCGCGCGGCGGCTGCGCCATTTGCGCGCCGGTCCCGAGCAGCAGGAATTCAGGCGCGGGAGCAAGCGCGAGCAGGTCGCCCAGCGATACCGGCGTCAGCGTCGATAAGTCCGGCGCATCGTCCCATGCCAGCGCCCTCGTGGGGCTGAGCAGTAAGCCGCCAGAAAAGACATCGTCATGAACGCGAAAACCGCGCCCTTGGAAACCCGTGACGATCGGCCCCTGCCCCGCCTGGTCGCGGCGCATCTCGATGCCGTCGCGCCGCTGGTCGGGGCCGGCCATGGTCAGGGGCGTGCGCCATCTTCGCCGCTGTCGCGCGGGCCGATGCGCTCGGCTTGCCCGGCATAGCTTTTGCTCTCGCTGCCCTTCTTCCCCGAAATATCGGGCTTCAGGCCAAGAGTGATGAGCAGCGAGGAGGAAACATAGACCGATGAATAGGTGCCCACGACGATGCCAAGCATCATCGCGGCGGTGAAGCCACGCAGCACATGACCGCCGAACAGCAGCAGAGCGCCCAGCGCCAGCATGATCGTCACCGACGTCATGACCGTGCGCGGCAGCGTTTCATTGACGGACAGGTCGATCAGCGCCTTCATGTCCATCTTGCGATATTTGCGCATATTCTCGCGGATGCGGTCGTCGATCACCATCTTGTCGTTGATCGAATAGCCAACGATGGTCAGCACTGCGGCGATGATGTTGAGGTCGAATTCAAGCTGCGTGACAGCGAAGAAACCAAGCGTCATCAGCACGTCGTGCATGATCGCGACGAAGGTCGAGACGCCGAACTGCCATTCGTAGCGGAACCAGGAAAACACCGCGATGCCGATCACCGCCAGCATCACCGCCAATATGCCGTTCTGGATCAGTTCGCCAGACACCTTGCCCGACACAGTGTCATAGCGCGAGAAGGTGACGCCGGGAAATTGGGCCTCCATCGCCCGCCGCGTCTTTTCGACCACCGCGTTGGCCGCGCCCGCGCCGCCTTGCTCGGGCAAAGGCAGGCGGATCTGCACGGTGTTGGCGTCGCCGAACTGCTGGAGCGAGCTTTCGCCCACGCCAAGCCGTCCGATCGTCGTGCGGACGCGGTCGGTGTCCACCGCCTGCGGGAACTTCGCCTCGATCATCAGGCCGCCGACGAAATCGACGCCGAGATTGAGACCGCGATAGGCCGTCGCGCCGACCGCCAGCACCGTCAGCAGCGCCGTCAGCGCAAACGCCAAATGGCGCAGCTTGACGAAGCCGATATTGGTGTTGTCGGGGACGAGCTTTAGAAGTTTCATGGCGTTCCCGGCCCCTTAGATGTTGATCTCGGTCGGGCGCTGGGTACGGACCCAGTGCGCGACGAGCAGGCGGG
>JBEVMZ010000100.1:0-2719 GCA_040508335.1 Sphingobium sp. | reverse complement strand
ATGCAGACGCGCAGCGAGGAAAAGTCGGTCGCCGCCAGCTTGGGATGGTCGAGCAGCGCCTGGTACATGGTCGGCACGCCCGGCAGCGCAGTCGCCTTGGTGCGGTCGATCGCGGCCAGCACCTGCCCCGCCTCGAAGCGTGGCAACATCACGATGCAGCCGCCGTTGAGCACGGTGCGGTTGAGCACGCAGGTATTGGCGAAGACATGGAACAGCGGCAGCACGCCAAGGATACGGTCGGGCCGCTCGGGATGCGGATCGAGGCCCATCACCTGGCGCGCATTGGCGCTGAGATTCTGATGAGTCAGCATCGCGCCTTTGGGCGTGCCGGTGGTGCCGCCGGTATATTGGATCAGCGCGACGTCGTTGACCGGATCGATCGCCGGCGCGGGATATGATCCGTCATTCGCAATCAGATGGGAAAAGGCGATGATGCGGGGGTCGTCGGGCCGCTTTGCCACCTCGGCGCGCTTGAACAGCCGGTAGAGCACCGACTTGGCCGACGGCAGCACCCCCGCGATCGAGCCCACCACCAGCCGCTCGAGGCTGCTCTCGGCCAGCACCTTGAGTGCGGTCGGCAGCAAGGCGGTGGCCGACAGGGTGAACAGCAGCTTCGTGCCCGAATCGGCGACCTGATGCTCGAGCTCGGCGGCGGTATAGAGCGGCGAGAAATTCACCACCGTCGCGCCCAGCTTGAGGATGCCGTAATAGGCCGCGAGATAATGCGGTACATTGGGCAGGAACAGGCCGATTCGGTCGCCCGGACCATAGCCCAGCGCCTTCAGCCCGCAAGCCACGCGGTTCGCGCCGTCCAGCGTCTCGGCATAGCTATAGTGCCGGCCGAGGAAATCGATCAGCGGTGCCGTTCCGCCCCGCGCCGCGCCCTGATCGAAGAAATCCACCATCGACAGCGGCGGATAGGCGCTGTCCCAACGCGTGGGATGGCGATAGGAATCGCGCCAGGCGCTTTCGGGATCGTTCATTGACAAGGGTGTAAGCAGCGAGCCCGCACCGTGCAAGCGTCAGACGAAGCGCTTGGCCGTCCAGGTGATCAGCACCGAAACCGCCACCCATCCCAGATCGAATGCCGCCTGGATGCGCTGCGGCGCCACGTCCGACTGCTCATGCGTCAGGATGCGGATATCGGCGGAGGGATGGCGCGCAGCCAGGACGAGCAGCGCGGCTGCCGCGATTCCCAGACCTATTCGACGGTTGCGCATCTCACTCCTCCCACGGGGTTCACCATAAGCGCGTGCCGAAACGGGAGCAAGCGCGCCATCCAGCGCAACGGGTGCTTGTGCGACGATTATGCGACGATACGGCTTTCGGCGACTGCGCCGTGGACCCGGTCGCGCCCGGCGGCCTTTGCCTCGAACAGCGCCCGGTCGGCGCAGCGGTACAGCGCCTTCCAGTCAGCTTCCTTGGCGAGCCGCCCGGTGCAGCTGCCGATACTTGCCGTCACCGACAGGCCGAACGGCATCCGGGCAGCGCGCAGCCGCGCCAGGATTTCTTCCGGTTCGACGGCGAGCGTCACCGGCGTCACGATGGCGAATTCCTCGCCGCCGATGCGGGCGACCAGCGCCTCGGGGGGCACAGACTGACGTAGCGTGCGGGCGAAGACGCGCAACACCTCGTCGCCGCCGTCATGGCCGATCGCTTCGTTGACGCGCTTGAAATGGTCGATATCCGCGACCAGCAGAATCTGATCGCCCTCCCGTCCGATCGCGTGGCGCAGGAAGGCACGGCGGTTGAACAGTCCGGTCAGCGGATCGGTATCGGCCAGCAGGCGGGCGGCGATTTCCTGCTCCCGAGCCTCGTCCCGCTCAAGGCTGAGCAGGCGGATGCGATAGGCGATGGCGAGGCTCGAAAAGAGCGCCTCGACCGTCATCGTCAGGATCGTCGAATTGTCGAGCCAGAAGCTCCAGGGAATCACGCCGAGCGAGTTCGCCGCGCGGAAGCAGGCGAGGATAATCGGCAGCGCCCAGGCGATGGCGAACATCCAGAGATAGTTGCTCCGCATACGCCAGCCGCGCCACAGGATCGGCACCACGATGCAGAGCTGGGCGATGAAGACGACGGAAAAGAATCGGTCGAATAGCGGTATCTGTGACGGCCTCAGTATCCCAAGCATTGCGACGGTGACCAGCATCAGGGCGCACACGACATTGGTCGTCTTTGCCAGCCACCCGGCGAAGACACGCGGCTCGAAAAAGGTGCGGGCGAACAGCATTGCAGCCACCGTCGCCAGGCCGAGTGCGGCATAGTTGATCCGCAGGCGATCATTGTTGGCGATGTCGGGCCAGGCCCAGGCCAATACGCCCGAGGAGGAGCTCGCATAGATCAGCAGCGCAAACAGCATGCCGCAATAGGCCAGCTGGAACCGGTGCCGCAGCGCGCCCCAGAGCGCGAGATTGTAAACGAACAGGGCGATGCACAGCCCAGCGAACCCGGCATAGATCGCGCCCAGCAAGAGGTTCGCGTTCGCGCTTTCTTCCGGCGTGGCGATACGCGAGCCGATGAGGATGCCGCGCAGGTTTGCCGCGCCCTCGACATGCCAGAGCAGGCGAACGAGCGGTGCATCGCGTCCCGGGAGGCTGCGTTGGATGATCGCGCCGAGTTGCAGATGCCGGCTGGCCGCCCGGCCGTCCGTCGCCGCTGACAGGATCACGCCATCGGCATAGAGCGCGTGCAGTATCACCCGCTCCTGCCACAGGCTGCC
>JBEVMZ010000098.1:0-11575 GCA_040508335.1 Sphingobium sp. | reverse complement strand
GCCAGGAAGAGCAGCTCGTCCTTGGGTTTCATTATGTCTTGTCACTCCGTTCGTGCAGCAATGCGAGGCCCTGGATCGTCAGGTCGGGCGCGATCGCATCGAAAATGTCGCTATTGTCGTTGAACAGGACGGCCAAGCCGCCTGTCGAAATCACTCTGGTCGGCCGGCCGATCTCCGCGCGCATGCGCGCGACCAGCCCCTCCATCATTGCTACATAACCCCAGAAAACCCCGATATGCATCTGGGCCTCGGTCGTTCGTCCGATAACCGATCGGTCATCGGGCGGCGTGATTGCGATCTTGGGCAGTTTCGCCGCTGCCGCGACCAGCGCGTCGAGTGAAAGGTTAATTCCCGGCGCGATTATTCCGCCCTTATAGGCGCCTTTATAGTCCACGACATCGAACGTCGTGGCGGTGCCGAAATCGATGACGATGAGGTCGCCCTCATAAAGATGGTGCGCGGCAATGACATTTACAACCCGATCTGCCCCGACCGAGCCCGGCTCCGCCACGTCCAGCTCGATGCCCCAGTCTATGGGACCTTGGCCCGCGACTCCGGCCGTCACCCTGAAATATTTCTCGGCCAGCACCTGAAGATTATGCAGCGCGCGCGGTACGACCGTTGCGATGATCACGGCGTCGACATCGCTCAGCGCATAGCCGCCCAGCACCAGCAGCTGGTTCAGCCAGACGGCATATTCGTCGGCGGTGCGGCGCGGATCGGTCGCGATCCGCCAGCGCGCCTTGATAGTCCGCCCTTCGAGCAGCGCAAAAACGACATTGGTGTTGCCCGCATCAATCGCGAGAAGCATGGCCTTAAGCCCCGTCAGTCAGAGGAGGTGAACGTCGCCCGCGTGAATGGCACGCCTCTCTCCATTCGCCAAGCGCAGGATCAGCATCCCTTCGGCATCCAGCGTGTCGAAGCGGCCGTCGACCACTTCGCCATCGGGCAGATTGACCCGGAGAGGCGCCCCTGCCGCATGGGCGTTAAGCAACCAGTGCGCCCGGACCGGCTCCAGCCCCTGGGCGCGCCAAATGCCTAGCCAATGCGCGAAAATATGCGCCAGCCGATCGAGCAGCGCAGCGGCACCGACCTCGCTCCCCTGGGCGCTCAGGCTGGTGACGGGGCGATCAAGGCCGGTCGGGTGCCCGGTGACATTGATGCCGATACCGATAACGATCGCATCGCCTACCCGCTCCAGCAAGATTCCGGCGATCTTGGCGCCGTCGACAAGAATGTCGTTGGGCCATTTGATCTGCGCCTGCCCGGAACAAAGCGGGGCGACCACGGCGTGCACGGCATTGGCCGCCACCAGCGCCAAAAGATGCGGCGGTGGGTCACCCGCTCTCAGGCGCACCAGCGTCGAGCAGAAGAGATTGCCTTCCCGGCTTTCCCAGTCGCGTCCCATGCGCCCGCGGCCGCCCGTCTGCCGCCCAGCGCGCAACCATATGCCCTCGGCAACGCCCAGCCCGGCCAGCGCCAGCATATCGGCATTGGTGGAGCCGGTCTCCGCGACGAAACGGATGTCCGTCAGAAGAGCGACGCCGCCGCTGCTGCGCTGGCATAGTCGAGCGCAGGGTTGAGCAGATAACCAAGGACGATGACGATTGCGCATGCGGTGAGAATAACATTCTCCACAGCGCCGCCTCGCGCCTCATAGGCTTTAGCTGGCTCGTCAAAGTAAATCGTCTTGATGATCTTGAGATAATAAAAGGCGCCGATGACCGAGGCGGCAATGCCTACCGCAGCGAGCGCCGTCATGCCGGCGGCCACGGCGGCTTCGAACACCAGGAACTTGGCCCAGAAGCCGAAAAGCGGCGGAATGCCGGCCATCGAGAACATGAAGATAGCAAAGGCCGCCGCTAGCCCCTTGCGCGACTGCGACAGGCCAGCGAGGCTGGCGATCGTCTCGACCGGTCGCCCCTGTTCGTCGCGCATCTGGAGTATGCATGCGAAGGCGCCGATCGTCATGACAACGTAGATGGCGAGATAGCTTATCGTAGCGGCAACGCCAGCTGGCGTGCCGACGGCGAGGCCGATCAGCGCGAAACCGACATTGTTGATTGACGAGTAGGCCATCAGTCGCTTGATATTACTTTGGCCGATCGCCGCGACCCCGCCGAAGATGATCGAGGCAAGCGCGACGAAGATGACGATCTGCTGCCAGTCGAGGCCCGCCGGACCCAGCGCCTCGATCGCGACGCGAATGGTCAGCGCCATCGCCGCGACCTTGGGCGCAGAGCCGAAGAAGGCAGTGACAGGCGTCGGCGCGCCTTCATAGACGTCGGGCGTCCACATATGGAACGGCACGGCGCTCATCTTGAAGGCAAGGCCCGCGAGCAGGAACACCATGCCGAACAATTCGCCCTTGCCCACGCCATCGGCCATGGCGACGGCGATGCCGTCGAAGCTGGTGCTGCCGGTAAAGCCATAGAGCAGCGAGATGCCGTAAAGCAGGATACCGCTAGCGAGCGATCCGAGGACGAAATATTTAAGGCCCGCTTCGGACGAGCGTTCATCCTGCCGCATGAAGCTTGCAAGCACATAGGCGGCGAGGCTCTGCATCTCCAGACCCACATAGAGCGTCAGCAGATCCCCAGCCGACACCATCATGCCCATGCCGACGGAGGAGAAGAGGATGAGCACCGGATATTCCGGCCGCGCGCGTCCGTCGATATTGAAATGGCGCGGCGCGAGCAGAATGGCAGCGGCTGCCGCCCCATAAATAAGGGCCTTGGCGAATACGGCGAAAGCGTCGGCGCGGAACAGGCCGTCAAACGCATCCGGACCGTATGCGAGCGAGGTCGACAGAGTGAGGCCGGCGGCAGCGAGGGCCAGCACCGAGAGCCAGTTGACGACACGCGCGCTGCTATCGCCGGCAAAGGCGCCGGTGATGAGCAAGGCAAGGCCGGCGACTGTCAGGACCAGTTCGGGCAGAACGGCGATCAGGGAAGCGGCTTCGATCATCAGTGCGCCTCCCCCGACGCGGCATGGGTTGAGTGGGCGGCGTCCGAACGGCCCGTGCCCATGACGAGCTTGCCGTCACCGGCAGGCGCGGCGGGCGCAAGGCGGACTTCCAGCGCCCGGATATCGGCCCGCATCGGCGCGAGGAAGCTCTCGGGATAGATACCCATCCACAATACCGCCGCAGCGATCGGCGCGAGCAGTGCGATCTCGCGGACCGACAGGTCGGGCATGGCGGCGGCATCGGCATTGCGCTGCTCGCCATAGACGACCCGGCGATAGAGGTAGAGCATATAGGCAGCGCCAAGAATGATGCCGGTGGTGCACACCAACGCGACCCAGCTCGACGCCTGATAGATACCCATCAGCGCCAGGAATTCGCCGACGAAGTTGCTCGTGCCCGGCAGGCCAACGGCGGCCATGGTGAAGAGCAGGAACAGTACGGCATATTTGGGCATGTTGATGGCAAGACCACCATAACGAGCGATCTCACGCGTATGCAGGCGGTCATAGATCACGCCAACGCACAAGAAGAGCGCGCCCGACACTAGGCCGTGACCCAGCATGACCATCATCGCGCCTTCAAGCCCCGCCTGATTGAAGGCGAAGAGGCCGACAGTCACGATCGCCATATGCGCGACCGACGAATAAGCGATGAGCTTCTTCATGTCCGACTGCACCAGCGCGACGAGGCTGGTATAGACCACCGCCACCATCGACAGGCCCCAGACCAGCCAGGCCAGCTGCGCCGACGCATCGGGAAACATGGGCAGGGAGAATCGGATGAAGCCATAGCCGCCCATTTTCAGCAGCACGCCGGCCAGAATGACCGAACCTGCGGTCGGCGCCTGAACGTGCGCATCGGGCAACCAGGTGTGCACCGGCCACATCGGCATCTTGACCGCGAAGCTCGCGAAGAAGGCGAGGAAGAGCCAGGTCTGGACCTGCGGCGCAAAGTCATAGGCCATCAGCGTCGGGATCGAGGTCGTGCCCGCCTCATTCACCATCCACATCATCGCGATCAGCATCAAGACCGAGCCGAGCAGCGTGTAGAGGAAGAATTTATACGACGCGTAGATGCGGTCCGCACCACCCCAGATCCCGATGATCAGATACATGGGGATGAGGCCCGCTTCGAACATCACGTAGAAAAGATAGAGATCCTGCGCCGTGAAGACGCCGATCATCAGCACCTCCATGAACAGGAAGGCCGCCATATATTCGCCGACGCGCTTCTCGATAGCCTGCCAACTCGCGCCGATGCAGATCGGCATCAGGAAGACGGTGAGGACGATCAGCATCAGCGCGATGCCGTCAATGCCGAGCGCCCAGGCGAAGCGGCCGAAGATCGGCGCATATTCCTGGAACTGCCACTGCGGCGCGTTGGCCGACTGATCGAACCCGCCCCAAAGGAGCGCACCGAGCGCGAGATCGATCAGCGTGGCGCCGAGCGCGATCCACCGGGCGGCGTTGGCGCCGGCGAACAGACAGGCGATGGCCCCCGCCATCGGCACTGCCATCATCAGCGAAAGGATGGGGAAGCCGTCCATTATCGTGTCATCGCCCAGGTTGCAGCCGCCGCGAGCCCGATCAGCATCACCAGCGCATAGGTGTAAAGATAGCCGGACTGGAGCCGACGCGTGACCTTCGTCCCCTGCACAACCAGGGCCGCGACGCCATTGGGCCCGAACCGATCGATGAAGCCGACATCACCGAACCTCCAAAAGAAGCGGCCGATGGCAAAGGCCGGTATGACGAAAAGCACATGATAAAGCTCGTCGAAATACCATTTGTTGAGCAGGAATTTGTAGAGCACCCCGAACTGCCCGACAAACCGCTGCGGCCAGTCGGTGTGGCGGATATAGCTCATCCACGCGATCAGCAGGCCGGTCAGCATCACCGCGAACGGTGAGAATTTGACCCAGGTCGGGACCTCATGCGCTGCGTGCATCAGGTGGCTGTCGAATGCGAGTGAGCCCTTCCAGAACTCCACGCCTTCTTCCGCACCGACAAACTGATGGTGGAACAGGAAGCCCGCGAAGACTGCGCCCAGGCTCAGGACGATCAGCGGGATCAGCATGACCCAAGGGCTTTCATGCGGATGATAGCCGCCGGTACCAGCAGGCAGATGACCCGCCGCGCGCTCGTGACCATGGGGATCGTGCCCGGCATGTTCCAGCGCCGGGGCATTATCGTCGACGGCGCCATGGCCGTGCGTCGCATGATCATGGCCGTGATCGTCATGGCCATGCGCGTCATGGACGGCATGCTGGATATGCTCCGACGCGGCCCAGCGGGGTTTGCCGAAGAAGGTGAGGAAGACGAGCCGCCAGCTGTAGAAGCTGGTCAGCAGCGCGGCGAACACGCCGACGAGAAACGCGCCGGTGCCAGCGCCGCCAGCCGCGAACGCGCTCTCCAGGATCGCATCCTTGGAATAGAAGCCGGCAAAGCCGAAGCCCGCGAGCGGAATGCCGACCCCGGTGATGGCGAGTGTGCCCAACGTCATCGTCCAGAAGGTGATCGGGATTTCCTTCCGCAGGCCGCCATAATAGCGCATGTCCTGCTCATGGTGCATCGCATGGATGACCGAGCCGGCGCCCAGGAACAGCAGCGCCTTGAAGAAGGCGTGGGTGAAGAGATGGAACATTGCCGCGCCATAGGCGCCGACGCCCGCGGCAAAGAACATGTAGCCCAGCTGCGAACAAGTCGAATAAGCGATCACGCGCTTGATGTCGTTCTGCACCGTGCCGACCGTCGCCGCAAACAGACAGGTCGCCGCGCCGACGAACGTCACGACGCCGAGCGCCGTCGCGGAGGTTTCGAACATCGGCGACAGACGGCACACCATAAACACGCCCGCCGTAACCATGGTAGCCGCATGGATGAGCGCAGACACCGGCGTCGGCCCCTCCATCGCGTCGGGCAGCCAAGTGTGAAGGCCGAGCTGCGCCGACTTGCCCATCGCGCCGATGAACAGCAGCAGGCAGAGAACGGTCATTGTGTCGAAACGATGCCCTAGGAACCCAATGGTCGAGCCAGCCATCGCTGGTGCGGCCGCCAGAATTTCCGGGATCGAGATCGTGTCGAACACCAGATAAGTGCCAAAGATGCCCATCATGAAGCCAAGGTCGCCGACGCGGTTGACGACGAACGCCTTGATCGCGGCGGCATTGGCGGAGGGTTTGCGGAACCAGAAGCCTATGAGCAGATAGGATGCGAGACCGACCCCTTCCCAGCCGAAGAACATCTGCAGCAGATTGTTCGCGGTCACCAGCATCAGCATGGCGAAGGTGAAGAGCGAGAGATAGGCGAAGAAGCGCGGCTGATCGGGCTCTTCATCCATATAGCCCCAGCTATAGAGATGAACGAGGCTCGACACGCTGGTGATAACCACCAGCATGACCGCCGTCATCGTATCGACCCGGAGCGCCCATTGCGCGTCGAAGCTGCCGGTCTGGATCCAGGTGAACAGCGGCTCGACATAAGCCTCGGTCTGACCCGTCAGGAAGCAGATGAAGATCGGCCAGCTCATGGCGCAGCTGGCGAACAAGGCGCCAGTGGTCAGTATCTTGGCGGGCAGCTTGCCCAGCGCCTTGTTGCCAAGGCCTGCGATGATCGCCGCCAAAAGCGGCAGGAGGACGATTAGCTGGATCATGAGGTGGTTCAGCCCTTCATCCGGTTGACATCATCGACGGCGATGGTGCCGCGACCACGGAAATAAATGACCAGGATGGCGAGTCCGATCGCGGCTTCGCCTGCCGCGACGGTCAGCACGAACATCGCGAAGACCTGCCCCACCAGATCGCCCAGAAACGCGCTGAAGGCGACGAGGTTGAGGTTTACGCTCAGCAGTATGAGCTCGATCGCCATCAGGATGATGATGACGTTCTTGCGGTTAATGAAGATGCCCAGCACCCCCATCACGAACAGAATGGCGCTCACCACCATATAATGTTGCAGGCCGATCACAGCTCCACCCCCTGCCCAACGGGCTGGTCTTTGACGTTGCGGACCGCATCCTGCGGACGGCGGCGGTTCTGGCGCGCGATATTCTGGCCGCGCGTGTCGCCGCGCTTGCGGTGCGTCAGGACGATCGCGCCGATCATCGCGACGAGCAGGATTATGCCGGCCGCTTCGAACAGGAAGATATAGCGCGTGTAGAGCAAGCGGCCGATCGCCTCAATATTGGGGACATCGCCGATACTCGGCGCCGCGCGCTGCGCCAGTTCGACCGGCCCAGCGCTCCAGATGCCGATGCCCAGCACGATTTCGGCCAGCAGCACCAGAGCGATGAGCATGCCGAACGGCAGATAGTCGACGAAACCCGCCCGCAATTCGGCGAAATCGATGTCGAGCATCATGACGACGAAGAGGAAGAGCACCGCGACCGCGCCGACATAGACGATGACGAGCAGCATCGCGATGAATTCGGCGCCGAGCAGGATCATGAGACCTGCGGCGTTGAAGAAGGAGAGGATCAGCCACAGCACGGAGTGGACCGGATTGCGCGACAATATGGTCAGCGCGCCGCTCGACACCAGGATGATCGCGAAGAGATAGAAGGCGAAGACGTGAATCATTGGTCCCCAAGACCCCCCAGCATCCATTCGCCCCCGGCCGATCCGGAGGAACGCCCGCGCGCGGCAAAGCCGGGTTGCGCGTTACGCTGGGCTTGAGCTTGGCTCGGCCCGAACGGGTTTGAATCAGACATTGCGGCCATTACCGATAGGGTGCGTCGGCGGCAAGGTTCGCGGCGAGTGCGCGTTCCCACTTGTCGCCATTTTCGAGAAGCTTGGCCTTGTCGTAGACAAGTTCCTCGCGCGTTTCGGTCGCAAATTCGAAATTCGGCCCTTCGACGATCGCGTCGACCGGGCAGGCTTCCTGACACAGGCCGCAATAGATGCACTTGGTCATGTCGATGTCGTAGCGCGTCGTGCGGCGGCTGCCATCTTCGCGCGGCTGCGCCTCGATCGTGATCGCCAGCGCCGGACATACCGCTTCGCACAGCTTGCACGCGATGCAGCGTTCCTCGCCATTGGGATAGCGGCGCAGCGCATGTTCGCCCCGGAACCGCGGGCTTATCGAGTTCTTTTCATACGGGTAGTTGATCGTCGCCTTGGGCTTGAAAAAATATTTCAAGGTCAGGGCGTGCGCCTTCACGAACTCCCAGAGGGTGAAGCTCTTGACGTAGTAACCGAGGCTCATTGTGCGCCTCCATAGCGCGTCAGCATGAGGAAGCCCGAAACCAGGAAGACGAAGAAGAGCGAGAGCGGAAGGAATATCTTCCAGCCCAGACGCATCAGCTGGTCATAACGGAACCGGGGCACCGTCGCCTTCACCCAGGAGAAGACGAAGAAGAAGAAGAAGGTCTTGGCGAAGAGCCAGATGATGCCCGGCACGGCGTACAGCGGCGCCCAGTCGATCGGCGGCAGATAGCCACCCCAGAACAGGATCGCGTTCAGCGCGCACATCAGGATGACGTTGGCATATTCCCCGAGCCAGTAGAGCGCGAAAGCCATCGACGAATATTCGGTCTGATAACCTGCGACCAGCTCGCTCTCCGCTTCGGTCAGGTCGAAGGGCGCGCGCGCCGTCTCCGCCATGGACGAGATCAGGAACATGACCGCCATCGGAAACAGCAGCGGATTGAAGCCGTTACCGTTCAGGAACCCATAATAACCCCGCTGGCTTTCCACGATTTCCGTGAGGTTGAAGCTGCGCGCCCAGAGGACGACGCAGATCAGGATGAAGCCGATCGAGACTTCATAGGAAATCATCTGCGCGCTGGCGCGGATCGCCGAGTAGAAGGGATATTTGGAGTTGGAGGCCCAGCCCGCCAGCACGACGCCGTAAACGCCAAGCGAACTCACCGCCAGAATGTAGAGCAGGCCGACATTGATGTCGGCGAGCACCACGCCGACCTGAAACGGCACCACCGCCCAGGCGATCAGCGCGACCGTGAAGGTAATGATCGGCGCGATCAGAAACAGCGCGCGGTTGGCGGCCGAGGGGATGATGGTTTCCTGAAGGAAGACCTTTGCCCCGTCCGCAAACGACTGCAGCAAGCCGAACGGCCCGACGACATTGGGCCCGCGGCGCAGTGCCATCGCCGCCCAGATCTTGCGGTCGGCATAGATGATCATCGCCACCGCCAGCATCAGCGGCAGGGCGATCACCAATATGCCGATGATCGTCGCGAGGAACCAGGCGAAGCCATAAGGCATGCCGACCGTATTTTGGAAAAAGGCGGTCACTCTGCGGCCTCCGCGAAGCTCGTTCCATGCACCAGTTCGGCCGAGCATTGCTGCATCGTCGGGCTGGCGCGGCAGATGGCGTTGGTGAGGTAGAAATCCTTGATCGGCGAGCCGAGCTCACCGCTTGCGCCTGTGGCAAGCGAAGGCACGGACCAGCCATAGCGGACCAGCCCCTCCTGCCCCAACGCCGGCACCGCGCGCGTCATTTCGGCGCGCAGCGCGTCGAAACTGTCGAACGGCAGCGTTGCCCCCATCACTTCCGACAGCGCGCGCAGGATCGACCAGTCTTCGCGCGCGTCACCCGGCGCGAACACGGCCTTTTCGCCGCGCTGCACGCGGCCTTCGAGATTGACGTAGGTGCCCGCCTTCTCGCTATAGGCCGCGCCCGGCAGGATCACGTCTGCAGCATGCGCGCCGCGATCACCATGATGACCGACATAGACTTTGAAGCTGTCGGGGAAGGCCGCATAATCGACCTCGTCCGCACCCAGCGAGAAGAGCAGCTTGGGGCTCGCCGCCGCTACCGCCTTGATCCCGCCGTCGGTTGCATAGCCAAGCATCAGCCCGCCCATGCGCGCGGCGGCGAAGTGCAGGACGTTATAGCCGTTCCAGCCATCCTTGATCAGGCCGAGCGTCTCAACGAGCGCCAGCGTATCGCCATGCGCGCCGTCCTTGGCCAGCACGCCACCGCCCACGATCATCACGGGACGCGCCGCGCCGGCAAAGGCGTCGAGCACCGCCTGCGGCAGTTTCGCCAGCGTCGCGGCATCATTACCAAGCCACTCGACCTTATAGGTGAGGTCGAATTCGGGGCCAACGGCGAAGACCTTCGCGCCCTTCTTGATCGCCTTGCGCAACCGAGTGTTCACCAGCGGCGCTTCCCAGCGCAGATTGGTGCCGACGAGCAGGATGACGTCGGCCGTTTCCAGTTCGCTAAGCGGCGTGTTGAACACCACCGACGACAGGCTCGACACGTCATAGGCAAGGCCGGTCTGGCGCCCTTCGAGCATCGTCCCGCCGAGCTTCTGCACCAGCAGCTTGGCCGCGAACATGGTCTCGCAATCGAGCAGGTCGCCGGCAAGCGCGGCGACAGAACCGCCATGCTGGACCGCCCCTATCGCCGCGAAGGCTTCGTTCCACGTCGCAGGAACGAGCTTGCCGTCGCGGCGCACGAAGGGCTTGTCGAGCCGCTTGCGCACGAGACCGTCGACATTGTGCCGCGTCTTGTCGCTCGCCCATTCCTCGTTCACGTCGTCATTGATGCGCGGCAGAGCGCGCAGCACCTGCCGGCCCCGGCTGTCGAGGCGGATATTGGTGCCGAGCGCGTCCATGACGTCGATCGCGGGCGTCTTGCGCAATTCCCAGGGACGGGCTTCGAACGCATAGGGCTTGGACGTCAGCGCGCCGACGGGACACAGATCGACCACATTACCCGACAGCTCGCTCTTGGCGGCGTGCTCGAGATAGGTCGTGATCTGCATATTCTCGCCGCGATAGATCGCGCCGATTTCCGGCACGCCGGCGACTTCCTCGGCGAAGCGCACACAGCGGGTGCACTGGATGCAGCGGGTCATGACCGTCTTGACGATCGGCCCCATATATTTTTCGGTAACGGCGCGCTTGTTTTCCAGATAGCGGCTGTCGCCCTTGCCATAGGCGACCGACTGGTCCTGCAGGTCACACTCGCCACCCTGGTCGCAGATCGGGCAGTCGAGCGGGTGGTTTATGAGCAGAAACTCCATCACCCCCTCGCGCGCCTTCTTCACCATCGGGCTGTCGGTGCGGATCACCTGATTGTCCGCGGCGGGCAGCGCGCACGATGCCTGCGGCTTGGGCGGGCCGGGCTTCACCTCGACCAGACACATCCGGCAATTGCCCGCGATCGACAGCCGCTCGTGATAGCAGAAGCGCGGCACTTCCTTGCCGGCCGCCTCGCACGCCTGCAGCACTGTGGCGCCCTGCGGCACCTCGACCTGGATTCCATCAACGGTGACTGTCGGCATCTTACTTGACCTTCGCCAAAGCGAAACAGGGGCGGCAGGACGGACGCAGCGCGATCATTCCGCCGCCACCGCATAGGCCGGCGATCCACCGCCCGTCCGCTCGGTGATGCGCCGTTCGATCTCGGGGCGGAAATGGCGGATCAGGCCCTGGATCGGCCAAGCGGCTGCGTCGCCGAGCGCGCAGATCGTGTGGCCTTCGACTTGCTTGGTCACGTCGAGCAGCTTGTCGATGTCCTGCACTTCGGCGTCGCCCTCGCGCAGCCGCTCCATCATGCGCCACATCCAGCCAGCGCCCTCGCGGCACGGGGTGCACTGGCCGCAGCTCTCATGCTTGTAGAAGTAGCTGATGCGGCT
>JBEVMZ010000078.1:0-19522 GCA_040508335.1 Sphingobium sp. | reverse complement strand
CCTGACTGTCTAATTATGACTTCGGCCCCCGACGCGCCGGGTGAGCGGAGCGCGGGGGCCGAATTTGAGACTTTATCGGATGGCCGCTCCCTTACAGGAACTTGGCGACCACGCCGCTGGTGTCGATCATGCGGTTGGAGAAACCCCATTCATTGTCGTACCAGCTGAGCACGCGCACCAGCTTGCCGTCGATGACCGCCGTTTCGAGGCTGTCGACGGTCGAGCTGCGCGGATCGCCATTATAGTCGATCGACACCAGTGGCTCGTCGGAATAGCCGAGAATGCCCTTGAGCTGGCCCTCTTCCGACGCCGCCTTGAGCAGGCCGTTGACTTCGTCGATCGTTGTGTCGCGCTTGGCGATGAACTTGAGGTCGACGACCGAGACGTTGGGGGTCGGCACGCGGACCGACGAGCCGTCGAGCTTGCCCTTGAGTTCGGGCAGCACTTCACCGACCGCGCGGGCAGCGCCGGTGGTCGTCGGGATCATCGAGAGGGCAGCGGCGCGGGCGCGGCGCATGTCCTTGTGGATCTGGTCCAGCGTGTTCTGGTCGTTGGTATAGCTGTGGATCGTCGTCATGAAGCCGCTTTCGATGCCGACGGCATCGTGCAGCACCTTGGCGAGCGGGGCGAGGCAGTTGGTGGTGCAGCTCGCGTTGGAGATGACGACGTCGTCGGCGGTCAGCTGGTCATGATTGACGCCGAACACGACGGTCTTGTCGACGCCGGTCGCAGGCGCCGAGATGATGACGCGCTTGGCGCCGGCGCTCAGATGCGCGCTGGCCTTGCCCTTATCGGCGAAGATGCCGGTGCATTCGAGCGCGATTTCGACGCCCTGCGCGGCGTGGGGCAACTTGGCGGGGTCGCGCTCGGCGGTGACGGCAATGCGCTTGCCGTCGATCACGAGGAAATCGCCGTCGACGCTGACGTCGCCCTTCCAATTGCCATGGACCGAGTCGCGCTTGAACAGCAGGGCGTTGGCCTGCGCATCGCCCAGATCGTTGATGCTGACCAGTTCGAGGTCATGGTCGGTGCGCGAGAGGATGGCGCGCGCCACCAGGCGACCAATGCGTCCGAAACCGTTGATTGCTACCTTCGTTGCCACTGCATATGCTCCTGCAAATAATTGTTATGGGTTGAGCGCCGCCGCGACCTGCGGAGCGATCTTTGCGGCGGTCAGGCCGAAATGGTCGTAAAGGACTTCGGCCGGGGCCGACGCGCCGAAGCTGTCGATGCCGAAACGCAGGCCGGCGATCCCGGTATGGCGTTCCCAGCCGAAGGTCGTGCCTGCCTCGATCGAGACGCGCAGCACATGCTGGGGCAGCAATTCGTCCTTGTAGGATTGCGGCTGCGCGTCGAAATGCGCCCAGCTTGGCATGGAGACGACATCCGCGCCGATCCCCTGCGCTTCGAGCAAGGCAGCGGTGTCGACGGCGATCTCGACTTCCGAGCCGGTGGCGACCAGGACGACCTTGCGCTCGGCATTGGCCGCGCGCAGACGGTAGGCGCCTTTCGCGCTGAGATTTTCCGACGCCTTATCGGTGCGCAATTGCGGCAGGTTTTGGCGGGTGAGCGCCAGGACGGACGGGCCGTTTACGTCGCGCAGTGCCAGTTCCCAGCACTCCGCCGTCTCGACGATGTCGGCGGGGCGGTAGACGTCGAGATTGGGGATCATGCGCAGCGACATGACATGCTCGATCGGCTGATGCGTCGGGCCGTCTTCGCCAAGACCGATGCTGTCATGGGTCAGGACATGGATCACGCGCGTGCGCTGAAGCGCCGCGAGACGGATGCCGCCGCGCATATAGTCGGAAAAGACGAGGAAGGTGCCGCCATAGGGAATGACGCCGCCATGCAGCGCCATGCCGTTCATCGCGCAGGCCATGCCGAACTCGCGGATGCCATAATAGACATAGCGGCCGGCATAATCATCGCGGGTGAGCGGGCCGGTCGACTTGGTCTTGGTGTTGTTCGAACCGGTCAGGTCCGCTGAACCGCCGAGCGTGTCGGGCAGCAGATCGTTGATCGCGCCCAATGCCAGTTCGCTGGCACGGCGGGTGGCGACCTTCTGCGGCGCGGCGATCAGGCTGTCGATATAGGCGTCGAGCGAGAAGTCGGCGGGGAGGTCGCCGGCCATACGGCGTGAAAATTCGGTGGCATTTCCGTTGGATGCCAAACGGCCTTCCCATGACGCGCGGACGTCGCGGCCCTTCGCGCCGATCGCCTTCCACGCATCGGCGACATCGGCCGGGATGACGAAAGGTTCGTGCGGCCAGACCAGATATTCGCGCGCGGCGGCGATTTCGACATCGCCCAGCGCCGAGCCATGAACGCCCGAGGTGCCACCCTTGTTGGGCGCGCCATAGCCGATCTTGGTCGCGCAGGCGACGAGCGAGGGGCGCGGGTCGGCGACGGCTTCGTCAAGCGCGCGGCGGACATCGTCAGGGTCCTGCCCGTTGCAGGACACGACATGCCAGCCCGTCGCGGCATAACGGGCGCGGACGTCTTCGGAGCTGGAAAGGTCGACCGCGCCGTCGATGGTGATCTTGTTGTCATCCCACAGCACGATCAGCCGGCCGAGGTTGAGGTGCCCGGCAAGACCGATCGCCTCATGATTGACGCCTTCCATCAGGCAGCCGTCGCCGGCGATGACCCAGGTCCGGTGATCGACCAGATCGTCGCCGAACTGGGCGTTCAGATGCCGCTCGGCGATCGCCATGCCGACGGCGGTGGCGAGGCCCGAGCCCAGCGGGCCGGTCGTGGCTTCCACGCCGGCCAGCTCGAAATTCTCCGGATGCCCCGCGCACGGGCTGCCCAGCTTGCGGAAATTGCGGATGTCCTCGATCGTCGGACGCGCATAGCCCGTCAGGTGCAGCAGGCTGTAGATCAGCATCGAGCCGTGGCCCGCCGACAGGACGAAGCGGTCGCGGTCGGCCCATTTGGGTTCGGTCGGATCGAACCTCAAATAATCTTTGAAGAGGACCGTCGCGACATCGGCCATGCCCATTGGCATGCCGGGATGTCCGCTATTGGCGGCTTGAACCGCGTCCATCGAAAGCGCCCGAATGGCGTTGGCGAGCGACTTGTCGGAAACGGTCATCTTGGGCGGGGTCTTCCTTTGGCGTCGAACGCTTGGACGGGGCGAGTCGGATGCGGCTTCCTTTGTCGCCTAAGCCCTCATGCGTCAACCGCGCCGCTCCGCCGATTCGTGTCGATACAGGGGCAGCGACATGGCCAAGCGTCGGGATTTGGGGCAATTGGCGGCGCTTTTGCATGCTGTCGGTTTACGCTATGCACGCGTCATGGCGAGCGAACAGATGATAGAGGCAATCGGCAATCTTCAATGGGCCGTCGCCCGACTGGAAGAGGCGGCATCTTCGCTGCCCGCGCCAGTCGCTGCGGCGATCGAGGCGCCGTCCCAGCCGGAGCTGGACCGCGAGGCGGCGCGCGAGGCGCTGCGTTCGCTCGACGCGCTGATCGGGGAGATCAAAGGACGGGGCCAGCCGGAGGTGACGAATGGCTGAAACCCAACTGACGGTCGCGGGCCGCCCCTATATCGTGCGCTGCCCCGATGGCGAGGAAGCCAATCTCGCGCGGTTGGCGGCGATCGTCGATGGCAAGGCCAGAGAAGCAGGCGGCGCGTCGCTGACCGAAGTACGCGCGCTGCTTTTCGCGGCGCTCTTCCTCGCCGATGAGGTCGGCGAATTGCGGCGCGAGGTCGCCGCGTTGCGCGACCAGCCGGCGCCACCCCCGCCGCCCGACGACGGGCCGCAGGCGCAGGCAGTGGCCGCATTGGCGCAGCGGATCGAAAAGGTCGCGGCGACCCTTGCCGCGCGCGCGGCCAGCGCCTAGATTAAGTGCGACGGGTTCTGCCTGGTACGAGCTTTTGCGAACATCCCTGAGGCGATAATCAAAATCCAAGGGGGCTGTCCCTGGCCGGGCTCAGGCCCGAACTACATGGTCCCCACCTGACGTTGAGGCGTCAGAGGATATTCCAGCAAACGGCCGAGGCGGTCCCGTCACCCTACCCCGTCGCACGGCCCCTCGCTTGACCGGCATAGGGACTGATAAAGCATGATCGACGACGCTCCCGACAAAACAGCGCTGCGGGCGACCGCGCGCGCGAATAGGCAGGCCTTCGTCGCATCGATCGACCTTCTGGCCCATCGGCTGGCGTTCAAGGTCCTGCCCTCCCCGTTGGCGCAACGGCTGACGGACGTGGACGTGGTCGCGCTCTACATGGGCATGGACGACGAAGCACCGGCGCAGCGGCTGGCCGTGCCGCTCATTGCGATGGGTAAGACGCTCGCCTTGCCGCGCGTTGTCGATAGGCTCGGCAATATGGAATTCGTCGTCTGGACGCCTGAAGAGCAATTATTCCCCGGCCTGTACGGCACCAGCCACCCGCAGCCCTCCGGTCCGCCTGTGACCCCGCAAGCCATCGTCGCGCCGCTGTTGGGCTTTGACGGGGCGATGACGCGCCTTGGCCAAGGGGGCGGCTATTATGACCGTATCTTCGCCCGCTTTCCCCAGGCTTTGCGGATAGGGCTAGCCTGGTCGGCGCAGCAGTTCGACACGCTGCCGGCCGATCCATGGGACTTGCCGCTGGATATGGTCATGACCGAGGTCGCTCTGATAGAGGGCGCGGCATGAGCATCGATCCTCGCCACCAAAATGAGCCGAGCTGGCGCAAGCCCGCCGGCATGTTCGCCATCCTCGCCCTCATCCTGATCTGGGCCGTTCTGGTGGGGAGTCTTTCGGGCCTGATCGGGCAATTGCCAATGATCGTCCAGGTTGTCGTCTATACGTTCCTGGGGATCGTCTGGATCTGGATATTGCCCATGCGGCCGCTGCTCGCCTGGATGGAGACGGGGCGCTGGCGGCGCTGACGGTCTCGACCCGCTCGACCGGATAGGTCAGCCGAATTATTCAACGATTTTAGATATTTCAAAGGCGGGGCGCCATTTCCCTTTGAAGGAGAAATGGCGCGAGTGACGGGACTTGAACCCGCGACCTCCGGCGTGACAGGCCGGCGCTCTAACCAACTGAGCTACACCCGCGTTTGGTGTGGGCGGGCATCTATGCCGGTCCCTTCCCCCTGTCAACCGGGCTTTTGCGCCGATGTCTCTTTATCGTCATTTTCTCGCCGCGGTGCGACCATCAGCATCCCCTGCTCGAACAGGAAGCCGGCAATGTCGGGCGTGCCGGCGGCGGAAATGACCGTCTGGAGGATGATGAGCAGCGGCACGCCCAGCAGCGCGCCCGGCGTACCCCATACCCAGCCCCAAAAAGTCAGCGACACGAGAATCAGGAGCGGGTTCATGGTCAACCGCCGCCCCAAAATCATCGGCGTCAGCACATTGGCCTCGACCAGATGGAAGCTGGTTTGAAGCGCGGCGGGCAGCAGCGCCATCCAGACGTCGGAAAAGACCATGAGGCCGCCCAGCCCCATCAGCACGGCGGCCAGCATCGGTCCGAAATAGGGAACGAAATTCAAGAGCGCGACGATGCCCCCCCACATCAGTGGTGAGGGCATGCCGATCAGCCATAGCGACAGCGCGACCGCAAGACCGAGGCACAGGTTGATGATCGCGATGGTGATGACATAGGCGGATGTCGCGTCGACCACATTCTGGATCACCCGCGCAACCGCCATGGCGCCGTCGAAGCTTTCGCGCCGGCTGATGGTGCCGCGCCGCAGCTTCGTCCAGCCCGCGAGGAAGAAATAGATCATCAGCAACGCGAAGACCATCTGGATGATCGCCGATGGGGCGGATGTTGCGGCGAGCTGCAACAGCGATCGCGGCGTCTCTATGGCCGCGGTTTGGGCGGCGGCCACCGGGCCAGTCGCCAGCATCTGCACGCTTTCATCCACGAACCGCTGAAGCTGCGAATAAATGTCGATAATCGGCGCAAGATTGTCGCGGATCTGCGGCAGGCGTTGGGGCAGGATGCGGAACCAGTCGGTCGCGGGGACCACGATCAGCACCAGCGCGCCATTGGCGACGACCAAAAAGCTTATCACCGCGATCAGCGCCGCAAGACCGGAGGGCAAGCGGCGGCGCTCCATCCATTCGAGAAAAGGCACGAGCGCGATGGCGATGACGATCGCAGCGGTAAGCGGCAGAAAAAATTCCGCGCCCGCACGCAAAGCGAAAGGCGCTGCGATGATGAGACCGATGCCCGATATGAGCGCGATCGACGCGAGCAGACGGTCGCGTCGCCGGTCGGTTTCCTGTTGTTCGGCCGGCGTCATCAGATTGCTCGATTTTCCCTGTTTCGCAACCTTCGCACGCCTGTTGCGGGTCCGTCAATTTACGCGCGCGCAGCCCAGGAACGATACGTCACCAAGGTTGGCTTAACCATTTGGCGAGCAGGTCGTCCTTACAAGCGGAACAGGCAAGAATCAGGGGGCCTTTGACGTGAAAATCATGATGCGGGCGGCTATGGCCGTCGCGATGGCTGCTTTCATAGTGCCCGCTTCGGCCATGTCGCCCCATATCGGCCTCAATACCCAGATGTTCGTCGAACAAGTGGCGACCGACGTCAACGGCCGGGAACGGCGCATGCTGCGCTATGCCGATCGGGTGCAGCCAGGCGACCGGCTGATCTTCGTCATGGATTGGCGCAACGAGGCGGGGCAGCGTCTCAGCCGCCCGTCGCTGACCCGCGCGGTGCCGCGCGGCACGCGGCTCGACCTTGCCGACCCGCGCATGATGGTATCGGTCGATGGCGGTCGGCGCTGGGGAAGAATCGAGCAACTTTGGTTGCCAACGCCGCTGGGCGGCGTGCGGCGCGCGCTGCCCGATGATGTGACCCATGTCCGCTGGCAGCTTCCTGCATCGGTCCCGGCAGGAGAAAGCGGGCGGATCAGTTACCGGGCCATCGTGCGCTAAAAGCTGGGGTCAATTCACGAACAGGAAGGCGGGCGCTTCAAGGCTTTTCTTGACCGCCTGGACGAAGCTCGCCGCGTCCCAGCCGTCGACGACGCGGTGGTCGCAGCTGATCGACAGGTTCATCAGCTTGGCGGCGACGACTTCCCTGCCCCGGAAAACGGGACGCTCCACCACCTTGTTCGGCCCGATGATCGCGACTTCGGGACGATTGATGACCGGGGTCGTGGCGATGCCGCCAAGCGGACCCAGAGAGGTCAGCGTTAGGGTCGAGCCCGACAATTCCTCAGACTTCGCGGTGCCGTCGCGCGCCGCCTGCGCGAGGCGCTGGATTTCGGTCGCGAGTTGCCAGATATTGCGATCCTGCGCGTCGCGAATGACGGGCACCATCAGGCCGGCGTCGGTCTGGGTGGCGATGCCGAGATGCACAGACCCATGCCGCGTCACCACCCCTGCTTCGTCGTCATAGCGGGCGTTCAGCATCGGGAAGTCGGGCAGTGCGCGGCATATCGCAGTAATGAGCAGCGGCAGCGGCGTCAGGCGGGGGCGGTCGGCACGCCCCGCGTTGAGCTGTTCTCTTAGTGATTCCAAGGCGGTAACGTCGATTTCTTCGACATAGGTGAAGTGCGGGATGTGTCGCTTGGACGCGGCCATGTTCTCGGCGATTCGGCGGCGCAGGCCGATGACCTTGATCGCCTCATCGGCGCGGCGAGGCGCGGTCCCGGCAGGACGATAGCCTTGTCCGGCGCCATAAAGCAGATAGGCGTCGAGGTCGGCGTGACGGATATGGTCGCCGGCCGATTTTACCTGGGCAAGATCGATGCCCAGATCCTTTGCGCGGGCGCGGACGGCGGGTGACGCAAGGATCGCGCTTTTCTCTGGGGTCTGCTGCGGTGAGGGCTGGGGTTCGGACTGAGGTTCGGACTGAGGTTCGGCTGCGCCGCTTTGGGGAACTGATTTCTCGGACGTATTGGTCAGCGGCGGCAGGGGCGTGTCGACGACTCCTTCGCCCGGCGTTTCGGCTTCGATCGTCTCCTTGGACGGCGGCGACGCGACGTCAGCCTCGCCCTCCGCTTCCGTTTCAATTTCTATCAGCATGGCGCCGATCGGGATCTGGTCGCCCGGTTCGCCCGCGAGACGCTTGACGATGCCGGTGACTGGGCTTTCCATCTCGACGGTGGCCTTGTCTGTCATCATGTCGGCGATGGGCTGGTCCTCCTCGACCCGGTCGCCGACGGCGACGTGCCAGCCGACAATCTCCGCCGCTGCGATGCCTTCGCCGATGTCGGGCAGCCTGAAGGTGAAAAGCGCCATGACGGATCAGTCCTTCAAAATCTTGGTGATGGCTTCGCGGATGCGAACGGGGCCGGGAAAATAGGCCCATTCCAGGCTGTGCGGATAAGGCGTGTCGAACCCGGTGACGCGCTCGATCGGCGCTTCGAGATGATAGAAGCAGCGTTCCTGGACCAGCGCGGAAAGTTCGGCGCCAAAGCCGCTGGTGCGCGTCGCCTCATGCACGATCAGGCAGCGACCGGTCTTTTTCACGGACGCTTCGATCGCGTCGATATCGAGCGGCACGAGGCTGCGCAGGTCGATGATGTCCGCGTCCACGCCCATCGCGCCGACGCTTTCCTCAACGACATGAACCATGGTGCCGTAGCAGAGGATGGTGAGCGCCTCCCCCGCCCGTGCGATCCGCGCCTTGCCGAGTGGCACGCGATAATAGCCGGTCGGCACCTGCGCATCGGGATGGCCCGCCCAGCTTTTGGCGGGCGTGTCATAATGGCCGTCGAACGGGCCATTATAGATGCGCTTGGGCTCGAAGAAGAGCGTCGGGTCATTGTCCTCGATCGCGGCGATCAGCAGGCCCTTCGCGTCATAGGGGGTCGAAGGAATGACCGTCTTGATGCCGGAGCAATGGGTGAAGATGCCCTCTGGCGACTGCGAGTGTGTCTGGCCGCCGAAGATGCCGCCGCCAAAGGGGGAGCGCACCGTCATCGGCGCGATGAACTCGCCCGCCGAACGATAGCGCAGCCGCGCCGCTTCGCTGACGAGCTGGTCGAGCGCGGGGTAGATATAGTCGGCGAACTGAATTTCGGGCACCGGGCGCAGGCCATAGGCGCCCATGCCGATGGCGACGCCGATGATGCCGGTTTCGGTGATCGGCGTGTCGAACACGCGGTTCTTGCCATATTTCTGCTGCAAGCCCGCTGTTGCGCGAAAAACGCCGCCGAAATAGCCGACATCCTCGCCCAGCACGACGATGCTGGGGTCGCGGTCCATCATGACGTTCATGGCGCTGTTGATCGCCTGGATCATCGTCATCTGCGCGGTTTCGCCCGCTGCCGGAACCTCAATCTCGCTCACAGGCCGGCCGCCTTCCATTCGTCGAGCATCGCCTGCTGCTGTTCGCGCAGATGCCAGGGCATTTCCTCGAACACATCCTCGAACAGGGTTTCCATCGGATGGTGCAGGCCATGGCCCAATATGCCGTTCTTCTCCGCCTCGCGCGCGGCGTCGCGCACCTGCTCGGCCAGTTCCTTGTCCATCGCGGCGTGGCGATCGTCATCCCAGATGCCGAGCGTGACGCAATGAGTCTTCAGCCGCGCGATCGGATCGCCAAGCGGCCAGGCGCTGCCCTCGTCGACGGAGCGATAGGCGCTTGGATCGTCGGAGGTGCTGTGGCCCTCGGCGCGGTAGGTGAAATGTTCGATCAGCGTCGGTCCGTCATTGGCGCGGGCGCGGTCAGCGGCCCAACGGGTCGCGGCATAGACGGCAAGCGGATCATTGCCGTCGACGCGGAGGCCGGCGATGCCATAGCCGATCGCGCGCGCGGCGAAGGTCGTGGCCTCGGCTCCAGCAAAGCCTGAAAAACTGCTGATAGCCCATTGATTGTTCACGACATTGAAAATGACGGGCGCGCGATAGACGCTGGCGAAGGTGCAGGCGGAATGGAAATCACCCTCCGCCGTCGAGCCTTCGCCGCACCAGGTCGCGGCAATGCGCGTGTCACCGCGCGCGGCGCTCGCCATCGCCCAGCCGACGGCCTGGGGATATTGTGTGGTTAGATTGCCGGAGATGGAGAAGAAGCCCGCTTCGCGCGCGGAATACATGATGGGGAGTTGCCGCCCTTTTAAGCGATCCGCCTTGTTCGAGAAAATCTGGTTCATCATGTCGGCGATCGGCCAGTCGCGCGCGATGAGCAGGCCCTGCTGCCGATAGCTGGGAAAGCACATATCGTCGCTGGCGAGCGCCAGAGCGGCGGCGACGGCGACGGCTTCTTCGCCCTTCGACTTCATATAGAAGCTGGTCTTGCCCTGCCGCTGCGCGCGGAACATGCGTTCGTCGAACGCACGGGTTAGCGCCATGGCGCGCAGCATGCTCAGCAGCATGTCGTCGGGCAGACGCGGGTTCCAGGGGCCGACCGCCCCTCCGCCCTCATCGAGGACGCGGACGAGGCCGTAGCAGAGTTCACGCATGTCGCTGGCAGGCGCGGCTTCGTCCGGTCGGGACGTGCTGCCTGCCAGCGGGATATCGAAATGGGCAAAGTCGACTGCATCGCCGGGGCGGAACTTGGGCTCCGGCACATGCAGGCGCAGGGGCGGAAGATTACGGCCGGAGAGGTTGCCGCCATCCTCCAATGAAGTCCGATCGTCCATTCCGCCTCCTCAAAGCGTCGTAACAATGTTACCTTGTCGCGACATTATATTTCAAGCGGGATTTCCGCGCAAGAGCGCTTCCCGTTTGACGAGGCTTCCGAACGTCAGACGGCGACGGGCGCCGAAATATGCGTCTGGGGCGCGTAGTCGCTGACTTCGAAATCCTCGATCCTGTAGCTGAAAATGTCCGAGGGCCGCCGATTGATCCGCATTTTGGGCGCGCCCAATGGAATTCGCGACAATTGCTCTTCCACCAGCGGCGCGTGATTGAGGTAGAGGTGGACATCGCCGCCCTGCCACACGATCTCGCCGGGCAGCAGGTCCGTCTGCTGGGCCAGCATGCGGGTGATCATGGCGAGAGCGAAGATGTTGAAGGCAAAGCCAAGCCCAAGGTCGCAGCTGCGCTGGAAAAGCAGACCGTTGAGCCGGCCGTTGGACACCTGGAACTGATAGGTCATGTGACAGGGCGGCAACGCCATGCGCGCAACCTCCGCCACGTTCCAGCCGGTGAAGAGCAGGCGGCGGCTGCCTGGATTGGCACGGATATTATCGACCAGCTCGGCGATCTGGTTATGCCCCTTGGCCGCGCGGCGCCACAAAGGCGCACCGTCCGCGCCCTCCCCCGCAGCTTCATAGCGTGGCCAGTTCACCCATTGCGCGCCATAGACGGGGCCAAGATCGCCCCAGCGCGCGGCGAACGCTTCGTCAGCGATGATCCGCGCCTCGAACGTGTCGCGGTCGATCTGCTCGCCGCTCTCGCGACGATAGGTATCGAGCGGCCAGTCGGTCCAGATGTGCACACCCTGTCGGACAAGTTCGCGGATATTGGTGTCGCCGGTCAGGAACCAGAGCATCTCACGCGCCGCGACCTTCCAATAGACGCGCTTCGTCGTCAGCAGCGGAACAGCGTCGTCGGCCAACGAGAATCGCAGCGACGCTCCCAGAATTGAACGGGTGCCGACGCCGGTGCGATCGATCCGTTCGTCGCCCTGCGTCCAGACCTGCCGAATCAGATCAAGATATTGTTGCTCATAATGGGGGGCGCCCTCGGGCTCGACCGGGGACGAATGGACGATCTGCATGGCGATGAGCGACTCCTGTGCGCCCCGGATTAGCGCAACGGCGTGCCGCGCGCTATCGTCTGCGAGATGTGGCGCTCGCCGGGCGGGCGGTTCGCCCGCCGCGCCATCATAAGAAAATTTTTGGTCGGGGAGAGAGGATTCGAACCTCCGGCCCCTGCCTCCCGAAGACAGTGCTCTACCAGGCTGAGCTACTCCCCGACCGATGGCGGATCGCGCATGGTGCGACACCGCCGGGCAGGGGGCGGTCTATAGGGTCGGCTCGCGGGGCTGGCAAGCGCCTCTTCCGGCTTTTTTTAATGGGTTCAAAAGCAAATGGCACGAGCGCGGGTGCGATCGGACCGGCTCCGGAACGGACGAGGCGCTGGGGCATTAGCTTAGCGATAATTTTGGGGAGTGGACGATGCGCTACGGTGACCGGATGACACAGATTGCGCGGGTCGGATTCGCGGCGCGGGGACTCGTCTATATATTGATCGGCTGGTTCGCGATCGACGTCGCCGCCAATGGCGGGCAACCTACGGACAATCAGGGCGCGCTCGGCACGCTGGCGAGCGCGCCGATGGGGCAGATATTGCTCGCCATCTGCTCGCTCGGCTTCGTCGGCTATGCCATCTGGCGGTTGACCGAAGCGATCACCGATCCGGAGAATCGCAGCCGCAGCCTGAAGGGCAAGTTCGAACGCGCAGGCTATGCGGTGAGCGGCGTCACCCATCTCGTACTGGCGACCGCCGCGGCGCGGCTTGCTCTGCGGCAGGCGTCGGCGCAGCAGGGAAGTCCGGGCGACCAGAGCGCGGAAGGCTGGTCGGCCATGGCGCTGCAACATTCGGGCGGGGTCGTTCTGCTGATCGTCGTCGGCGTCGCATTTTTCGCTGTCGCTGCGGCGCAGGCGGTCAAAGCCTATAAAGCCCGGTTCGACGAACTGGGTGGCGATGTGCCCGCCCCCGCCTATGTCCGCTGGATCGGCCGCTGCGGCTATGCGGCGCGCGCGGTGATCTTCGCGCTTATCGGATGGTTCATTATCTCCGCCGCGCTCAATCGCGATGCCGACCGCGCGGGCGGACTTGGTGAGGCGCTCAAGCAATTGCGCGAGCAGGAGCAAGGGGCGCTCATCATGAGCATCGTCGCTTTCGGCCTGCTGCTGTTCGGGCTCTTCAGCCTGATCGAGGCGCGCTATCGCCGCATCAGGGTGGCGACGCCCGACTTTCTGCGTTGAGCAAAAGGTCCGGGGCGGCGCATTGCCGCCCCGGATCGGTCAATTAATAGCCGGCGGTCTTGGCGCGCGACGCGCTGTGGCCGCCGCTGCGATAGAGGACGTCGCGCACGCCCTCCACATCATAGCCGGCAGAGCGCGTGTCGACCGACACGAATACCGCGCCGTCCTTCATACGCTCATTATAATAGCCGGCATCCTCCTTGCTGACGCCATGTTTGGTCAGCGTTTCGTTGAGGGTGCCCACAGCCGCGCCTGCAAGCGCGCCGATCGCCATAGCTTCGGGCACGGCGGCCGCGGCGATCGCACCGGCGGCGACCAGCGGACCGACGCCCGGAATGGCCAGCGCCGCGACGCCAAGCCCTGCGCCAAGCGCGCCGCCGCCCAAAATGCCGCGCAGGACGTTGCGATGGCTTTCATCGGTGATGTCGCCATCGCCGTTGGCCGTGGTGGTCGTCCCGCCGTGATGGGCGATCACGGAAAGGTCGGCGTCGTTGACCCCGGCGGCGCGCAGTTCCGATACGGCCCGCTCGGCGTCGGCATGGGTATCGAACAGCGCTGAAATGATGGTGTCGCTCATGATCTTCTCCGTGGTGGCTTATAGTGTCGTGATTAAGGCTCGGCCCTGAGCGGCCGTGCGTCGCACCAACTGGAAACAGTCCGCCATGTCGAAGGTTGCAGGCCGCCGCGTCCGAAATGAGTACCAAGCGGCGCATTGCGACGAAGACGAACAGGAAAATTGATCTAGATTATTTCGCGATTTTCACGTCCCGGCGCTTTATCGTCCGGACAAAAAAAGAGGGGCTTTCGCCCCTCTTCATCGTGATGATGGTCAGGCTTTTATTCGCCGCCATTATCCTTGACGCCCACGGTGGGGACGTCGATCGTTTCCTTCTTCGTGCCGACAACGACGGCCTTGGAATCGACATCCACCTTGGGCAGATCGCCGCCCTTGACGCTGACCTCGGGCATGTCGCCGCCCTGGACGTTGGCCTTCCAGAAACCGGTGCCGAACAGCAGAGCCGCGATGACCGCGAGCACTGCAAGAACGATAAGAAGCGTACGGCTGCCGCCGCCCTTTTTGACCACTACGCGATCATCGTAGGGATCTCTGTTCAAATCAGCCATTTTAGCCTCCTCCTGTGACGAAGGTGTAACAAATAGTTGCCGGCTTGGTTCCGCCATGTCTCGCCTTGCGTCAGGGCCGTAACCGCACATGGCGTTCGACGCCGACCGCTTCGAGAAAAGGCAGGTCGTGGCTGACGAGTAGCAGCGCGCCGTCATAGGCGGACAGCGCGGCTTCGATCGCCTCTATCGATTCGATGTCGAGATGGTTCGTCGGCTCGTCCAGGATGAGCAATTGCGGGGGGTGGAGGTCGCCCAGCGTGCAGGCGAGTCCCGCACGCAGCAACTGCCCGCCGCTCAAGGTGCCGGCGATCTGCAACGCTGCGTCGCCCCGGAACAGGAAATGGGCGAGCGAGGAGCGAGCGCTATTTTCGCTCGCCCCCGGATTGAGCAGACCATAATTGTCGCGCACGGACAGCGCGGGGTTCAGGATCGAGACCGTCTGGTCGAGCAGGACGGGCGTGCGACCGACATGCACCCGGCCGGAAAAGGGTTTCAGCGCCCCGGTGATGAGGCGCAGCAGGCTGGTCTTGCCCGAACCGTTCGGGCCGGCGATGGCGATCCGCTCCGGCCCTACGATCGACAGGCTGAAATCCTTGAGCAGGGGCACCGCCGGGTCATGGCCCGCAGTCACATTTTCGAGCGCCAGCACGACGGCGTTGGCCGGAAGTCCGCTTGGCGCAAGGGCGATAGCGAGATGTTCGCGGATTTCGATGCGGGCGCGCGCATCGGCCTGCTGCTCGCGCGCCTGCGCTTCGAGCCGCGCGGAGAGCTTGCGGCTTTCGCCCGTTGACGCCTCCGCCTGCTGCCGACGCTGGCCCGCGACGATGCGGGGCATGTCGCCCTTCGCGCCCTTGCGGCTGCCCGACGCATCGCGCCGGTCCTGCCGCTCGCGGGCGAGGCGGGCCTTGCGCGCGGCTTCGCCGATCTGCTTGTCGGCATGGTCGAGATCAGCCTGCGCCGCCGCCAGTTCGAGAGCCTTGCGCGCCTTGTAATGGCTCCAATTGCCGCCATAGCGCGTGGCGCCGAGCGACGTCAGTTCGATGATCGCGTCCATCGTTTCGAGCAGAGCGCGATCATGGCTGACGACGATCGCCCCTCCCCGCCATTCGCTTAGCAGGCGGGCCACCATGGCGCGGCCGTCCGCATCGAGATTATTGGTAGGCTCATCGAGCAGCAGGAAATCGGGCGCGGAGAACAGCGCGCTCGCCAGGGCGGCGCGCGTGCGCTGCCCGCCCGACAGCGTCGCCAGTCGGGTATCGGGCGCGATCGGCAGGCCGACCTTGTCGAGCGCGGCGGCCAGCCGTTCTTCCAGCGTCCAGTCGGCGAGGCCAAGTTCCTCGACCGTCGCCTCTCCCGCCTCCGCGCGGCGAAGGATGGCGATGGCGTCGGTCACGCCGAACAGATCCGCGATCGTCTCGCCGGGCGCGACCTGGACGATCTGGCGCAGCATGGCGATCGTGCCGTTTATGGCCACGGTGCCGCGTGCGGGCGCCTGGATGCCGGCGATGACGCGCAGCAGGCTCGACTTGCCGACGCCGTTGCGGCCGATAAGGCCGGTGCGCTCGGCGGCGAAGCTTATATCGAGATCGGTGAGAAGCGGCGCGCCGTCAGGCGTCGACAGCGCTATGCCGGAAAGGATGATGGCGCAGGACATGGCCGGCCCCCATCAGATGCCGCCGGCGACCGCGGGCCAGCCGCCCTGCGTCAGCGCCGCGGAAAGTGCCGCCACGCAGTTGTCGAGCGCGGCCCCATCGGTCGAGCGGACGACGAAATTGGCGCCGGTGCGGCCTTCACGGAAGAAGGGGTAGCTGCCGATCTGGCATCCTTCATGCGCGCGCTCGGTGCGGGCAAGAAGGTCGGCGACCTCGCTTTCGGCGACCCAGCAGCCCACTTGCTCGGACAGGACCGGCAGCCCGCCTTCCAGCGTTCCGGTCAGCGAGTCCAGCATGCCCGCCGTGATATGCGGCACACCCGCCATGATGAAGATATTGCCGTGCCGAATGCCCGGCGCGCCCGACATGCGGTTTTCGATAAGCGCCGCGCCCGCAGGCACGCGCGCCATGCGCAGCCTTGCGTCGGTAAGACCGCCGCGCGTCGCATAATAATTTTCCAGCGTAGCGCGCGCTTCGGGATGGATTTCGACGGCGACGCCCGTGGCCTGCGCGATCGCGTCGACGGTGATGTCGTCATGGGTCGGGCCGATGCCGCCGGTCGTGAAGAGATAGTCGTTGCGTGCGCGCAGCGTGTTGACCGACTCCACGATCGCGTCCGTCACGTCGGGCACGACCCGCACTTCGCGCAGGCGAATGCCCTGCACGTTCAGCCAGCTGGCTATCTGCGCGATATTCTTGTCCTGCGTGCGGCCCGACAATATCTCATCGCCGATGACGATGAGCGCAGCGGTCCAGATGCGGTTGGGATCGGCCATGGCGCGGGCATAGCGGCTGCGGCGCGCGCTGCCTAGGCCCTCTCGCATTATGGGCAAAAGCGCCCTATAATCAGGCGATGACCGACTATATGACGATGACGGCGGATGCGCCGATATCCCGATCGACCGCGATCAAGCTCTATGACGAGGCCGGTTTTGCCGGCATGCGCCGCGCCGGACGGCTGGCCGCCGAGATACTCGACGCCATGGTGCCGCATGTGGTGCCCGGCGTCGCCACGAGCGAGCTGGACGATATCGTGCGGTCGATGACGCTGGCGGGCGGCGGCGTTCCGGCAACGCTTGGCTATCGCGGATTCACGCACAGCTGCTGCATCTCGCTCAATAATGTCATCTGCCATGGCATTCCGGGCGACTATAAGCTGCGCGAAGGCGACATATTGAACATCGACGTGACACCGCTGGTCGATGGCTGGCACGGCGATTCTAGCCGGATGTTCATCGTCGGCGAAACGTCGATCAAGGCCCGGCGACTGGTGGAGGTGACCTATGAGTGCCTGATGTTGGGCATCGAGCAGGCGCGGCCGGGCAATCATCTGGGCGATATCGGTCATGCGATCCAGACCCACGCGGAAAAGCATCGCTATGGCGTCGTGCGCGACTTTTGCGGTCATGGCCTGGGGCGCGTCTTTCATGACAGCCCCGAAGTGGTGCATGTCGGCCGACCCGGCACCGGTCCGGAGCTTCGTCCGGGTATGTTCTTCACAATCGAGCCGATGATCAATATCGGCAAGGCCGGGGTCAAGATGCTGGAGGATGGCTGGACGGCGGTGACGCGCGACCGAACCTTATCGGCGCAGTTCGAGCATTCGATCGGTATTACCGAAAGCGGGTGCGAGATTTTCACGCAGAGTCCGGCAGGGTTGAATGCGCCGCCATATTTGTAAGTGCGTTCGGCGGCTTTGCCCTGCCTGATAATTAGGCAGCGCAGGAAGAATCTGCCGTAATTTCCGGCAATATGGACAAAGAATTGCGCATGTCCGAAAGCAGAGCCTGTGATTCGCGGGTTGGCACGGGAATTGTTTAGAGCAGGGCAGCGCGGAGGGCCTTTCGATGGTCTGCCAAGCTGCTCGCAACGGGATTAAGGATCGGCAATAGCCCCGTCCTGCGGGCGCGTCTGGTTGGGAAAAGTAATGAAGAAGATCGAAGCGATCATTAAGCCGTTCAAGCTCGACGAGGTGAAGGAAGCGCTGCACGACGTGGGCGTTTCGGGGATCACCGTAACCGAAGCCAAGGGCTTTGGCCGTCAGAAGGGCCATACCGAGCTTTATCGGGGTGCAGAATATGTCGTCGACTTCCTGCCCAAGGTGAAGCTGGAGGTCGTGGTCGACGATTCGATCGCCGACCGCGTGGTGGAGGCGATCTCCGCCGCCGCGCAGACCGGACGCATCGGCGACGGCAAGATCTTCATCTCCGCGATCGAAGGCGCGGTGCGCATCCGTACCGGCGAACGCGACGCCGACGCGATCTGACCTGTTCCGCCCGGCGCTCGCGATGAGCGCCTGGCGGCAAAAGCATAACGGCCCCGCGGGGGGCTTCTCATTTAAAGAAGAAGGGCAAGCGCACATGGCCAATACGCCAAAAGACATCCTCAAGATGATCGAGGAAAAGGAAATCGAATGGGTCGATGTCCGCTTCACCGATCCCAAGGGCAAGTGGCAGCACCTGACCATGGTGTCGAGCGTGCTGGGCGAGGATGAGCTGACGCAGGGCCTGATGTTCGACGGTTCGTCGATCGAGGGCTGGAAGACGATCAACGAATCGGACATGATCCTCAAGCCCGACCTTGACGCCGTCTATGTAGATCCGTTCAGCGCGACGCCGATGCTGATCCTGTTCTGCGACGTCGTCGAGCCCGACACGGGCGAACTCTACAGCCGCGATCCGCGTTCGACCGCCAAGCGCGCCGAAGCGTTCGTCAAGTCGGCCGGTTTCGGCGACACCGTCTATGTCGGCCCTGAAGCTGAATTCTTCATGTTCGACGATGTGCGTTTCCAGAACGACTATTCGCAGAGCTATTACAAGATCGACGATATCGAGCTGCCGACCAACACCGGCAAGGAATATGAAGGCGGCAATCTGGGCCATCGCCCACGTGCCAAGGGCGGTTACTTCCCCGTTTCCCCGGTCGATCCGGCAACCGACATCCGCGCCGAGATGGTTTCGACCATGCTCGAAATGGGCCTGCCCTGCGACAAGCATCACCATGAAGTCGCCGCGGCGCAGCATGAGCTGGGCCTGACTTTCGGTACGCTGGTGCAGACCGCCGACCGCATGCAGATTTACAAGTACGTCGTGTGGAACGTTGCGCAGGCCTATGGCAAGTCTGCGACCTTCATGCCCAAGCCGATCGCCGAAGATAATGGCTCGGGCATGCACACACATATTTCGATCTGGGACGGCGGCAAGCCGCTGTTCGCCGGCGAAGGCTATGCCGGTCTTTCCGACATGTGCCTCTACTTCATCGGCGGCGTCATCAAGCACGCCAAGGCCCTGAATGCCTTCACCAACCCGACCACCAACAGCTACAAGCGTCTGGTGCCGGGCTTCGAGGCGCCGGTGCTGCTGGCCTATTCGGCACGCAACCGTTCCGCTTCCTGCCGCATCCCCTATGGCGCAGGCGCCAAGGCGAAGCGCGTCGAGTTCCGCTTCCCCGACGCGATGGCCAACCCCTATCTGTGCTATTCGGCGCTGCTGATGGCGGGTCTCGACGGCATCGAGAACAAGATCCATCCGGGTGCCGCGATGGACAAGAATCTCTATGACCTGCCGCCCGAGGAACTGAGCCAGGTTCCGACCGTCTGCGCGTCGCTGCGTGAAGCGCTCACCAGCCTGGAGGCCGATCACGACTTCCTGCTGAAGGGCGACGTGTTCACCAAGGACCAGATCGAATCCTATATCGAACTGAAGTGGCCCGAAGTGTACCGTTGGGAAATGGCGCCTTCGCCGGTCGAATTCGACATGTATTACAGCAGCTGATTCTTTCAGCACTGGTTTTCGGGGAAGGCCCGGTCGTTCCTGGAGCGGCCGGGCCTTTTCCTTTTGGGAGATAGCGTCCACATCGGGGCATGACATTTGCCATGCTGAAGATCGCCCATCCTATCATT
>JBEVMZ010000073.1:0-6722 GCA_040508335.1 Sphingobium sp. | reverse complement strand
TCACCCACGCCCGCGAACACGGACGTGCCGCCATGGCCCTTGGCGATGTTGTTGATCAGTTCCTGGATGAGCACGGTCTTGCCGACGCCTGCGCCGCCGAACAGGCCGATCTTGCCGCCCTTGGCATAGGGGGCGAGAAGGTCGATGACCTTGATGCCGGTGACCAGGATCGCGCTCTCGGTCGACTGGTCGATGAACTCAGGCGCCTTGGCATGGATGGGCGAACGCATCTCGGTGGCGACGGGGCCGCGCTCGTCGATCGGCTCGCCGACGACGTTGAGGATGCGGCCGAGCGTGGCGGGGCCGACGGGCACGCTGATCTGCGCGCCGGTGTCGGCGACTTCCTGACCGCGCGTCAGACCGTCGGTCGAGTCCATCGCGATCGTGCGGACGGTGTTTTCACCCAGATGCTGGGCGACTTCGAGCACCAGGCGCTGGCCGTTGTTGCTGGTTTCCAGCGCCGAGAGGATCGACGGCAGCGCATCGGGGAAGGTCACGTCGACGACGGCGCCGATGACTTGGCTAATGCGGCCTACATTGTTGGTGGTTGACATGATGACTGTCCTTGCCTGCACTTAAAGGGCTTCGGCGCCCGAGATGATTTCGACCAGTTCGGTGGTGATCGCGGCCTGACGGCTGCGGTTATACTGGATGGTCAGCTTGTTGATGAGATCGCCGGCGTTGCGGGTCGCATTGTCCATGGCGGTCATCGACGCACCCTGTTCCGACGCGTTGTTTTCCAGCAGCGCCTTGAACAATTGCACCGTGATGTTGCGCGGCAGCAGTTCGTCGAGAATCGCTTCCTCGCTCGGCTCATATTCGACCGTCGCACCGATGGCGTTGCGGTCGGCATCGGCCGGGATTTTGACCGGGATGAGTTGCTGCTCGGTCGGCACCTGCGCCAGCGCCGACTGGAAGCGCGCGAAGAACAGGTGCGCGACGTCGAACTTGCCGTCGAGATACATGGTCGACAGTTCCTGCGCGACCGCCTGCGCCTGGGCGAAGCTCGGTTCCTTGACGCCCGTGGTGTCATACTGCGCGACGATCTTGCCCGGATGCGTGCGGTTGATCACCGGGCGGCCCTTGCGACCGATCAGGTAGAACTGGACCTGCTTGCCGGCGAGCTGCAATTCACGCGCCTTGGCGAGTGCGGCCTTGACGATGTTGGCGTTGAATGCGCCGGCCAGACCACGATCGGAGTTGGCGACGACGAGCAGGTGAACCTCGTCCTTGCCGGTGCCCGCGAGCAGCGGCGAGGCGCCTTCGCCCGATCCGCCCGCAATTTTGGACGCGAGGCTGGCGACGACGGCTTCCAGCCGCTGGCTATAGGGGCGCGCGGCTTCGGCCGACGCCTGTGCCTTGCGCAGCTTGGCGGCGGCGACCATCTGCTTCGCCTTGGTGATCTTCTGGGTCGATTTCACCGACCCGATGCGGAGCTTCAGTTCCTTGAGGCTGGCCATCTCGAACCCTTAATGTCGCCACCCCGGCCGAACCGGGATGGCGAATATGCTGCTATCAGGCGAAGGTCTTGCCGAACGCGTCGAGCGCGGCCTTGAGCTTGCCCTTGGCGTCGTCGCCCAGATCCTTGCTGTCGCGGATCGCGGTCAGGATGTCGGCATGATCATGACGCAGATGCGCCAGCATGGCTTCTTCGTAGCGGTTGACGTCAGAGACCGGGATCGCGTCCAGATAGCCGTTCGTGCCCGCGAAGATCGACGCGGTCTGCTCTTCGAACGGCAGCGGCGAGAATTGGCCCTGCTTGAGCAGTTCGGTCAGACGCGCGCCGCGGTTGAGCAGCTTCTGCGTCGAAGCGTCGAGGTCCGAACCGAACTGGGCGAAGGCCGCCATTTCGCGATACTGCGCCAGTTCCAACTTGATGCTGCCCGACACCTTCTTCATCGCCTTGGTCTGCGCGGCGGAACCGACGCGCGACACCGAGAGGCCAACGTTAATGGCCGGACGGATGCCCTGGTAGAAGAGGTTGGTTTCGAGGAAGATCTGGCCGTCGGTGATCGAGATCACGTTGGTCGGAATATAGGCCGACACGTCGCCCGCCTGGGTTTCGATGATCGGCAGCGCGGTCAGCGAGCCATTGCCATTGGCGTCGTTCATCTTGGCCGCACGCTCGAGCAGGCGGCTGTGCAGGAAGAACACGTCGCCGGGATAGGCTTCGCGGCCCGGAGGACGACGCAGCAGCAGCGACATCTGGCGATAGGCGACGGCCTGCTTGGACAGATCGTCATAAACGATGACGGCGTGCATGCCGTTGTCGCGGAAGAATTCGCCCATCGTCACGCCGGTATAGGGCGCGAGATACTGAAGCGGCGCCGGCTCGGAAGCGGTTGCGGCGACGACGATGGAATATTCCATCGCGCCATTTTCTTCGAGCTGCTTGACGATCTGCGCGACGGTCGAGCGCTTCTGGCCGATCGCGACATAGATGCAGTAGAGCTTCTTGCTCTCGTCATCGCCCGCATTGGCGATCTTCTGATTGATGAAAGTGTCGATCGCGACGGCGGTCTTGCCGGTCTGGCGATCGCCGATGATCAGTTCGCGCTGGCCGCGGCCAACGGGGACGAGGGCGTCGATCGCCTTGAGACCGGTCTGCACGGGCTCATGCACCGACTTGCGCGGGATGATGCCGGGCGCCTTGACTTCGACGCGCATGCGCTTGTCGGCGATGATCGGGCCCTTGCCATCGATCGGGTTGCCGAGGCCATCGACGACGCGGCCCAGCAGGCCCTTGCCGACGGGGACGTCGACGATCGTGCCGGTGCGCTTGACGGTGTCGCCTTCCTTGATCTCGGCGTCAGAGCCGAAGATCACGACGCCGACATTGTCGGCTTCGAGGTTGAGCGCCATGCCCTGCACGCCGTTGGCGAACTCGACCATTTCGCCCGCCTGGACGTTGTCGAGGCCATGGACGCGGGCAATGCCGTCGCCCACGGTCAGCACGGAGCCGACTTCGCTGACCTGCGCTTCGGTGCCGAAATTGGCGATCTGGTCCTTGATGACCTTCGAAATTTCTGCGGCGTTGATATCCATGTTCAGCCTTTCATCGGACCTTTGCAGGTCATCAATCTGGGTGCGGGCTTGTTCAGCCCTTCATCGCGGTGGCGAGACTATTCAAACGAGTACGAATGGAACTGTCGATCATCTGGCTGCCGATCTTGACGACCAGTCCGCCCAGGATTGCAGGATCAACCTTTGCATCGACGGAGACTTCGCGACCGACGCGGGCGCGCAGGCTCTGCTGCAGCGCGGCGCGCTGGTCGTCGGTCAGCGGATGCGCACTCGTCACTTCCGCGCGGGCCTCGCCCTTATGATTCGACAGCAGCGTTTCATAGGCGCGGATGACGGCAGGGAGCTGCGACAGGCGACGGTTCTGCGCCAGCACGCCGAGAAACCGGGTCGTGAGCGAATCGAGGCCCATCGTGGCTGCGACCGTCGCGATCGTGCGCGAAGCAACGTCGCGGCTCAGCACGGGGCTGTTGATAAGCCCCTTGAAATCCGAAGATTGCTGCGTCGCCGCCTTCAGCCCGGCAAGGCTGCCGGCCACGGTGTCGAGCGATCCGGCGTCGCGCGCCAGATCGAACAGCGCCACCGCATAACGGCCGCTGAGGCTGGCCTGAATGCCGCCACTAGTCTCCACGCGCTTCCCGCCTCCACTTGTTCATTTGCCGGTCGTGCAAAGAAAGGGGCATGGTCACGCCACCCCCTGTCGCGGGCCGGTTAGCAGTGCCATTATGACTATGCAAGTCGCGCGCGACGATTCCGTGACGTTGTGCCTGCGAAGCGAAAGACCAGGGCGTTGCCCGCTATTGCGGGTCGCGCGGTTCGAGCCGCCCCTTAGTGCAGCGGTAGACGATCCGCTCATTGGGCTGGGCCGGGAGAAGGGCCGACAACTCGCCTTCCACGCCGGCGATCGCGGTGCGCGCGGCAGGGTCGGCGGCGCAGCCCTTGAGCGCATCGGCCTTGATGAGCGCGCGCGCCTTTTCCATCGTGTCCGCATCGGGGAGCCAGCGTTCGACGCGCAAGCTGCCGGTCGCCGGATCGAACCGGCTGCGACTGATGAAATTGCCTTCGGCCGGGACCTGCGCGCGCGTCCATAGCGTGCCTGAAGGAATATATTGTGCGTCGCCATTGGCGCAGCCCGTGTCAGTCCAGTTGAACGGCGTATCGATGGCGGAAGAGACGGTGAGCCGGCTGCGCGTCAGGTCGATCCGGCAGATATTGTCGCCTGCCCATTGGAACGCGCCGTTGCTGGTGACCGCGCCGTCGTCGGGGAGCTTCATCCGCGCTTCGACGCTCGAAAAACTCGGCTTGAGGAAGAACAGGCCGAGCGCGCCCAGCAGCAGGACGCCGCCGCCGCCCAGAAGCCAGTTCGCCTGCTTTTGCTTCCCCTGGCTGTAGAACAGCCCGCCAGCACCCAGGCCGAGCACCGCGAGCGCCAGCAGCAGCGCCGCACCCGCCATCGCATTTTCGCGCGCCGATATGACCTCCCGTTCGGCAAGGTCGCGCGCGGCATCCGTCGCCCGGTCGCGCGCCTCGGCCCTGGCGCGGCTGCTCTGATCGCTCGCCTGCGATTCGCGCTGGGTGAAGGCCGCGTCCGCCGCATCCGCCTCTGCCATCGAGCGGCAGGGCACGACCGTCCGCTGCGACGACACGCCCGCCTGCCGCAGGAAGGAGGCGATTTCACGCCAGGATACCGCAAAGCCGAATTCGGCGTCATTGCCGTCCGAAACCGATCCGAAGCTGTTGACCCCCAGTACCCGGCCGCAATCGTCGACCAGCGGGCCGCCGCTATTGCCCGAAGCGAGCGGTGCCGTGTGCAGGATCGTGTCGAACGTCTGGCTGCTGCGTCCGGTCGACGCATTGCCGCTCGTCTTCACGGTCTGGAGCGGCTCGACCATCTGCTTGAGGCCGAGGCCCTGTGCGCGGTCGACATTGCCGGGATAACCGATCGCGGTCACATGCTGGCCGTCAGCGACGGCGCCGGCATAAAAGGTGCTGACCGGCACGCTGCCCTCTTCAAGCTGGATCAGGGCGAGGTCATTGCCGGGCGAATAGGCGATGACGCGGCCGCCATGGCTTTTTTTCCCTTCCGAAGGAATGACGCCGATAACGAGATTTTTCTCCTCGCGCGTCAACTCGACGACATGGGCATTGGTCAAGATCTTGTCTGGGGCAACGGCAAAGCCGCTGCCATGGCCGACGAAATAGGCCTCCGTCCCGTCGGTCGCCACCAGCACGACGCGCACCACGCCGCGCGCGGCGGCCGCAATGTCCTGCGTTTCTGCGCGGATGGGCAGGGGCCAGAGCGCGATCAGCGCCATCAGCAGGAAAAATGGGCGAGCTTGCGCGATCATTGTCCGCCACTTCATATGGACTATGACTTTTTAGGCAATCGGGAAAAGCAGGCTAAAGCCGGTTTGGCCGCAAGAGACGGGAAGCGGGTCGCCTGGATCGGATGATATGGGGATGGCCATGATGGAAGATCGCGAAACCGCCATGCCCGACGCCGATATCTGCTGGGCTGCCTTCGTCGCGCGTGATCGCGGGGCGGACGGCCATTTCGTCGGCGCGGTGCACACGACGGGCATTTATTGCCGGCCAAGCTGCCCCGCGCGGCGCCCGGCGCGGGAGAATATGCTTTTCTACTCCGATGGCGCGGCGGCGCAGGCGGCGGGCTATCGCGCCTGCCTGCGCTGTCGTCCCGATGGCGTGGCGCGCGATGCCGAGGCGGTCGGGCGCGCGCTCGCGCTGCTCGACGCGGCCGAGGCGCCGCCGACGCTGGGTCAACTGGCGGCAAAGGTCGGCTATGCCCCCGATCATTTCCAGCGCCTTTTCAAGCGCGCAGTCGGGACGACGCCGGCCGCCTATGCCCGCACGCTGCGCGCCCAAAGGCTGGCGGCGGCGCTGCGCGGAGAGGACAGCGTCACAGCGGCCATTTACGAGGCAGGCTATGGCGCCCCCAGCCGCGCCTATGCCGATGCCGCCGCGCATCTGGGCATGACGCCGAGCGCCTGGCGTGCGGGCGGGGCGGGGGTGATGATCCGTCACGCCGTGGTCGACACCAGCCTGGGGCCGCTGCTGATCGCCGCAACCCCGCGCGGCCTCTGCCGCGTCGCCTTCGACGAGGATGCCGACGCCCTGCGCGCCCGGTTCCCGCATGCCGAATTGATCGGCCCCGACGCCGATTTCGAGCGCTTGGCAGCGACGGTACGCGCGCTGGTGGATCAGCCGGGAGAGGTCGTCGCCCTGCCGGTCGATACCGGCGGCACGGCTTTCCAGCAGGCGGTCTGGCAGGCGTTGCGTGCCATCCCGCCGGGCGAAACGCGCAGCTATGGTGAGATCGCGGCGGCGGCGGGACGGCCGGGCGCGGTACGCGCGGCGGGATCGGCCTGCGGCGCCAATCCGATCGCGATGGTGGTTCCCTGCCACCGCGTGCTACGCGCCGACGGAGCGCTCGGCGGCTATGCCTACGGGACGGACCGCAAGCAGAGCTTGCTGGCGCGCGAGCAGAAAAAGGACTGACCGCTCATATTTTATTCCCCGGACGCTTTAGCCATTATGCGGCTGAAGTGAGGGGGCAGACATGCGGATACGAATCGGAATTACGGCCATTGGAGCTATGCTCATCACGCTCTTCGCGCCCGGCGTAGCGCACGCGGAATGGCGCGAAGTGGTTTCGCCGCACTTCATCGTCTACAGCAAGGGAA
>JBEVMZ010000201.1:0-18091 GCA_040508335.1 Sphingobium sp. | reverse complement strand
AGCCAGGCTGCCACGGTTCGGGCGGCGGATTTGAGGGCGGCGTCAGGCCGCCTGCGCGCTTTCCTCTACCGTGGGCAGGCGGATCAGATAGTCGAAGGCGGAAAGCGCCGCCGTCGACCCCGCGCCCATGGCGATGACGATCTGCTTATAGGGGACGGTCGTGCAGTCGCCCGCCGCAAAGATGCCGGGCACGCTCGTCTCCCCGCGCGCATCGATCTCGATCTCACCGCGCGGCGACAGAGCGATTGCGTCCTTCAGCCATTCGGTGTTGGGCACAAGGCCGATCTGGACGAAAATGCCCTCCAGCTCGACATCATGCTCGGTTCCGTTGTTGCGGTCCTTGTAGCTGAGGCTCGTCACCCGCTCCCCATCGCCGCTGACCCGCGTCGTCAATGCCGACGTGATGATGCGGACATTGGGCAGGCTGGCAAGCTTGCGCTGAAGGACGGCATCGGCGCGCAACTGGCTGTCGAATTCGATGAGCGTCACATGTGCGACGATCCCGGCCAGGTCGATCGCCGCCTCGACGCCCGAATTGCCGCCGCCGATCACCGCGACGCGCTTGCCCTTGAACAGCGGGCCGTCGCAATGCGGGCAATAGGCAACGCCCTTGTTGCGATACTCATCTTCGCCGGGCACGCCCATCTGGCGCCAGCGCGCGCCGGTCGACAGGATCAGCGTGCGGCCTTTGAGCGACGCGCCATTTTCGAGCACCACTTCATGATAGCCGCCCTCCGCGCGCGCCGGGATCAATTTGGCCGCCTGCTGAAGGTTCATGATCTCGACATCATAGTCCTTCACATGCGCTTCGAGCGCAGAGGCGAGTTTGGGTCCTTCGGTGCGGGATACGGAGATGAAATTCTCGATATCCATGGTGTCGAGCACCTGGCCGCCGAACCGCTCGGCTGCGACCCCGGTGCGGATGCCCTTGCGCGCCGCATAGATGGCCGCCGCCGCGCCGGCTGGGCCGCCGCCGACCACCAGAACCTCGAAAGGCTCCTGTTTGCGAATCTTCTCGGCCGCGCGGTTCTGCGCTCCGCTGTCGATCTTCGCGACGATCTGCTCAAGCTCCATGCGGCCCGAGGCGAAGGGTTCGCCGTTCAGGAAAACCGTGGGCACCGCCATGACCTTCCGGGCATCGACCTCTTCCTGGAAAAGCGCGCCGTCGATCGCGACATGGCTGATCCGGGGATTGAGGACGCTCATCAGGTTGAGCGCCTGAACGACGTCGGGGCAGTTCTGGCACGACAGCGAGAAATAGGTTTCGAAGGCGAAGTCGCCATCGAGATCGCGAATCTGCTCGATCAGCTCTTGCGCGGCTTTGGACGGATGGCCGCCCACCTGCAGCAGCGCCAAGACGAGCGAGGTGAATTCATGCCCCATCGGGATGCCGGCGAAGCGCACGCCGATATCGGTGCCGGCGCGGCGGATCATGAAGCTGGGCCGACGACGGTCGTCGCTCTGCACCACCGATACCTTGTCCGACAGGTCCGCAATTTCGGCGAGCAGGCCCTCCAGCTCGCGCGACTTCGCGCCTTCGTCCAGCGACGCCACCAGCTCGATCGGCTGCGTGATGTTCGCCATATAGGTCTTCAACTGACCTTTCAGATTTGCGTCCAACATCTTGTCTGGCTCCGGGAAAAAAGAAGGGCCGCCAGCGATAAGGCGCGGCGGCCCGAGCCGGAGGTTTCACCCCCCGAATTGCACTGTCATTCGACGGGTGCCGGGCAAGGCGGTTCCACGCCCAGCACCCTTGACGCCGTCAGATCTTGCCAACGAGGTCCAGCGAAGGCGCGAGGGTTTCTTCGCCCTCTTCCCACTTAGCCGGGCACACTTCACCGGGATGCGAGGCCCAATATTGCGCAGCCTTGATCTTGCGCAGCAGTTCAGCGGCATTGCGGCCGACGCCTTCGGGCGTGATTTCCACCAGCTGCACGACGCCTTCCGGATCGAGTACGAAGGTCGCGCGGTCGGCCAGGCCGACGCCCGGACGCAGCACGCCGAACTGGTTGGAGATGTCGTGGTTCTGGTCGCCCAGCATGAAATAGTTGATCTTGCCGATCGCCGGCGACGTGTCGTGCCATGCCTTGTGGCAGAAATGCGTGTCGGTCGACACCGAGTAGACCTCGACGCCCATGCCCTGAAGGGTCGGATAGATGTCGGCCAGGTCTTCTAGCTCGGTTGGACAAACGAAGGTGAAGTCGGCAGGGTAAAAGAAGAAGACCGCCCACTTGCCCTTCACATCGGCGTCGGTGACGTCGACAAACTTGCCTTCCTTGAACGCGGTTGCCTTAAAAGGCTGAAGGGTCGAGTTGATGAGTGCCATGGGCTGCGTGTCCTTTGGTTCAGTTGCTGTTGCTGGTCCTATGTAGGTAGGCCGGACGCCAGAGCGAAATTGGTTTTATGCGCATCGCTGATCGTCAAAATCGATCATAGGGCGATTTGCTGATCGAGCAGGGCGCAATTTGCTGCGCCAATAAAGACTGGCGTCACAGGGGTTGCACCCTCCCCGCTAGGAGCGTCCTCACCCGACCTCGGGTGACGTGCCGCCAATGCTGCAGATTTTATCAAAAGAAATTATGCCCTTTATTCAACTGGATATATCGTTGCCGCAGGTTCATGCAACCACGCTAAAAGTCGGGGGGTTGAACGGTTCAAGAACTGAATTTGGAGGAGAATATCATGCGTAAAGCCATTCTTGCCCTGGCCGCCCTTTCGGTCGCAATCCCCGTGACGATGGTGGTGCCGACCGACAAGGCGGAAGCTCGTCGTGATCGCGATCATCGTTACAAGGAATGGCGCGGTCGTGACGGCCGGACCTATTGTCGCAAGTCCAACGGCACGACCGGAATGATCATCGGCGGCGTCGGCGGTGCCTTGGCCGGCCGTGCGATCGATACGCGCGGTGAGCGCACTACCGGTACGTTGCTTGGCGCAGCGGGCGGCGCATTGCTCGGCAAGGAAATCGACAGCAAGCGTCGCTGCCGTTAAGCGCTGACCTGCTGAACGAAGGCGGCTCTCGTAGTGGGAGCCGCCTTTTTCATACGCGGCGTTTGCCCGTCACGCGCGCGACATAGCGATGATGTGGTCGAACTCCGCCTTGGTAAGCGGCGAGACCGACAGGCGCGACTGGCGCAGCATCACCATGCCGGCGAGCGCGGAATCGGCTTTCATTGCCTTCAGCGTCACGGGTCGATCCAGCTTTTTATGCGGTGCGACATGGACCGCGATCCATTTGCCGCTATCGTCGGTACTGTCCTGCGCCGCTTCCTCGACGATCTCCATGATGCCGACAGCCTCTACGCCTATATTGCTATGATAGAAAAATGCGCGGTCGCCCTTGCGCATCGCCTTCATATGCAACTGGGCGGCGTGATTGCGGACCCCGTCCCATTCCGCTTTTCCCTTTTCGACCAGATCGTCATAGGAAAAGACGTCGGGCTCGGATTTCATCAGCCAATAGTTCATGGCGTTCCCTTGCCCCAGCTTGCGGAGCCGATCAAGGATGCGACTGGCCCGGCCCGAAGGCATGTCCGCCCGGTGGATATTATGGAGAAAACATGTGACGCGCTCGGAAGTTGAGCAAATTCCCGTCCTCTCGATGGCGGACATGAGCAAGGCGGCGTTCGCAGAAAGTTTCGGGCAGTCGTTCCGCCGATTCGGCTTTGCCATGGTGCGCGATCACGGGATGGACCAGCGGCTGATCGATCAAGGTTGGGCACTGACGCGCGATTTCTTCGCGCTCCCCGGCTCCGCTAAGGCGCGCTATGATGCTGCGGCCAATGGCGGGCAACGCGGTTATACCGCCTTTGGCGTCGAGATCGCCAAGGGCGCGCGCGAAAACGACCTGAAGGAATTCTGGCATGTCGGCCGGGACCTTCATCCCGGCGATCCATTGGCCGCGACGATGCCGCCCAATGTCTGGCCCGTGGAACTGCCCGCGTTTAGGCCCGTATTCGAGCAGCTTTATGTAGAGTTCGACAGGGTCGGCGCGCAATTATTGTCGGCAGTCGCACTCTATCTGGGGCTTGAGGAACAGTGGTTCGATGCGCGCATCAGCGATGGCAATTCCATCCTGCGCCTGCTCCATTATCCGCCCGTATCGCCCGAAGCCCCCGGCATCCGCGCCGGCGCGCACGAGGACATCAATCTTATCACGCTGCTGCTGGGGGCAGAGGAAGGTGGTCTGGAGCTTCAGAATCGCGACGGCAACTGGCTGCCGGTGGTGCCGCCGCCGGGCGCTTTGGCGATAAATGTCGGCGACATGCTTCAACGGCTGACCAACCACCATCTGCCTTCGACCAGCCACCGCGTCGTCAATCCACCGCCCGAACGGCGCGGCCATGCGCGCTATTCCATGCCCTTCTTCCTGCATCTGCGACCCGACGTGATGATCGACGCGCTGCCGCAATGCATCGACGACGACCATCCCCGGACCGACCCACCGATCAGCGCGCACGACTATCTGACCGAGCGGCTGCGGGCGATCGGTCTCATCAAGGGGTGAAGGCGTAAGGCCCGACGCTATCGGCGCCAGCGTCCAAGCGTCATGCCGATTTCCTCGCCCCGTTCGCTGAGCGCAAGTTTGACGATCTTGACCTCGACATGGCGGACCTTTTCGTCCTGCATCATCACCGTATCGACGATATGCTCGGCCACCGCTTCGATCAGCGTGAAATGCTGTCCCTCAGGTAGCGCGCGCGTCGCGGCATGTTTGAGGTCCATATAGTTTTTCGACTGCGACAGCGGCGTGTCGGCCTCATAGCGGTTCGCCACCTTCAGCAAGGCGCGGATCGAAATGCGCAGCGGCTGGGGGAGATGTGTTTCTTCCGAATAGATGCCGGTCAGCACGTCGACATGCAGGTCGCTCACTTCGAGCAGCAGGAAATCATCTTGCGGGATCATCATCGTCGCCTCTTCGAACTTGCGCCCCGCGCCGTGCGCCGATGGGCTTCAAAATCGCGCTTTCCTTTTGCAAGGCAGGCGTTACAGCCCCGCGTTCGGCGCGGTCCATGCGCCATTGATGGCGGATCGGCAAGACATGTCTGTTGTTGCACCTCTCGACAGCTTTTCGAGTGCCGCCATCGACGGCCTGCTCGATGCGGCGTTCGGCGCCGATCGCAGGGGCCGTACCGCCTATCTGATCCGGCAGGGCATGGACTGGCTTCCCGCATTGTCGTTCGGCATCGCCGACGCCGACGGGGCGCTCGTCGCTTCGCTCCAGAGTTGGCCGGTGGGCCTGCATACGCTGCCGGGCGGCCAGGCGCCGCTGATCATGGTGGGGCCGGTCGCCGTGGCGCCCGCTCTTCAGGGCGGAGGGCTTGGCCGCAAGCTTATGGATGCCGTGGTGGACACGGCGCGTGCGGAGGCGTGCGAACCGCTGATGATGATCGGCGACCCGGAATATTATGGGCGCTTCTGGGGCTTTTCCGCCGACAATACGGCAGGATGGGATGCGCCGGGCGCGTTCGAGCGGCGGCGGCTGCTGGCGCTGTCCGTCGATGGCCGGCCTGTCGGCGGGCGCGGCATGCTCGGACCCAGAATGTTCGTTCCAGGCTAGACATCTTCCTGCGCGGTCGGCGGATTTCCCTTTTGCGTTCCGGCGGGACGCACCCTATCTCCATCCCATGCCGATGGACCCCATTCCCGACCTCGCGACGCTGTCACTGACCGATATCGCGCGGCTGCTCGAAGAAAAGCGCCTGCCTCCAGTGGAGCAATGGAACCCTGACCATTGCGGCGATAGCGAGATGCGGATCGCGCGCGACGGCACTTGGTTTCACCAGGGGTCGCCGATCGGCAGGGAAGCGATGATACGCCTTTTCTCCACCATTTTGCGGCGGGAAAGCGATGGCTCTTACGTGCTGGTGACGCCGGCCGAGAAGCTTTCGATCGTCGTGGACGATGCGCCCTTCGTGGCGGTCGAGCTCAAGAGCGAGGGCACGGGCCGGAACCGGCAACTCGCCTTTCGGCTGAACACCGGCGAGCTTGTCACGACCGGGCCGGACAATGCGCTGACCGTGCGCGACGGCGACGATGGGCCGCATCCCTATCTTCACGTCCGCGCCGGCCTGGACGCTCTGGTCGCGCGCAGCGTCTATTATGAGCTGATGAACCTCGCGCTGGAGGAAGGCGGCGACGCCGGGCGGGTCGGCCTGTGGAGCGGTGGCGCTTTCTTCCCATTGGACGGCGCAGCATGACCTTGGCCGCGCGGCTGCGTTCCGCGCTGATCGACGGTTATGGACGGACGCTGTCGTTGGAGAGTGACGGGCGCGTCGCTCCGGGTTCCCTGCTTTCTCCCGCAGCAGTGCTGGTCGCGGTCACCGACCGGGCGGAACCGGGACTGATCCTTACCATGCGTGCCTCCTCGCTGCGCAAGCATGCGGGGCAGATCGCCTTTCCCGGCGGCCGCGTCGACCCGACGGATGCCGACGAAACCGCCGGCGCGCTGCGCGAGGCGGAGGAGGAGATCGGCCTGCCACCCCAGCAGGTGGAGATCGTCGGGACAGCCGATCGCTACCACACCTTCACCGGCTTCGACATCATACCCGTCATCGGCGTCGTCCCCCCGGACCTGCCGCTCGTGCCGCAGGAGAGTGAAGTTGCGGCGGTTTTCGAAATGCCCCTCGCCTTCGCGCTGGACCCGGCGAACCAGGTCAGGCGCAGCTTGATGTTCGACGGCGTCGAACGGCATTTTTACGAGATCATGTGGAAGGATTGGCGCGTCTGGGGCATTACCGCGGGCATATTGGTCAATCTGTCGCGCAGGCTGGGTCATGCACAAGCCGCTGCCTGATGCGTCATGGCGGCAGCGCCCCGGTCTCGACCAACTGCTGGCGGCGCTGGGCGAGAGCAATGCGCGCTTCGTGGGCGGTGCGGTGCGCGACGGTCTGCTCGGCCTTCCCGTCAGCGATATCGACATCGCGACGCCGCTCGCCCCGCAACAGGTGATAGAGCGCCTCAGCCCTGCGATCAGGACCGTGCCTACGGGCATCGACCATGGCACGGTGACGGCGATACTGGATGGCGCGCCGATCGAGATCACGACGCTGCGCCGCGACGTCGCCACCGACGGCCGCCGCGCCACCATCGCCTATACCGACGACTGGCGCGAAGATGCCGCGCGGCGCGACTTCACCATCAATGCGCTCTACGCCGACCCGGCGAGCGGCGAGATCAGCGATTATTTCGGTGGCCTCGCCGACCTGGAAGCGGGACGGGTGCGCTTCATCGGCGACCCGTCCGCGCGCATCGCCGAGGATCATCTGCGCATACTGCGCTATTTCCGCTTCCATGCCCGCTTCGGCAAGGGTGCTCCGGACGTCCAGTCCTATGCCGCCTGCCGCGCCGCCGCCAACAGCCTGATGGCCCTGTCGCGCGAGCGGATTGCCGACGAACTGCTCAAGCTGCTTGCCCTGCCCGACCCGTCTTCCGCCGTCGGGCTGATGATCGAGGGCGGGATATTTAAGCCCGTGCTGCCGGAGATCGACACGGACGGACTGAACCGCCTCGCCTTGCTGGTGGGGCGCGAGGCACAGGCCGGCATGCCGAACGCGCCGATCCGCCGGCTGGCCGCGCTGCTGCCGCCCGAGCCAGCCCTCGGCGAGAGCATCGGCGCGCGGCTCAAGCTGTCCAACAAGGCGCGTCGTCGCCTGACGCTGGCGCTCGCGCAGGACGGGGCGGCGGCGCGCCCCAGAGTTCTTGCCTTCCGCATCGGTGTCGAGGGCGCGCAGGACCGCATCCTGCTCGATCGCGCCGCGCCGGTCGCGGACCTCGACTTGCTGCGGGACTGGACGCCGCCTGCCCTGCCGATCAGCGGCGGCGCGCTCATCGCGCGCGGTCTTGCGCCGGGTCCCGATATCGCCCGTGCGCTCAATGCCGTTCAGGAACAATGGTTGGCGGAGGATTTCCCCGACCGTCAGCGGGTCGAGGCGATTGCCGATCAGATCGCCTGGAAATTCCAGCGGGCGCGCCAATAGTCGAAGGCTGCCGCCTCGTTCATGGGCTTGGCGAAATAATAGCCCTGCCCCTGCCAGCAGCCCATTTTTTGAAGCGCATGGGCCAGCTCCTGCGTCTCGATACCCTCGGCAGTGACGTGCAGGTTGAGCGATTCGGCGAGCGACAGGATGGTGCGCACGATGATCGCCTTGTCATGATCGGTCAGCATCGACGACACAAAGCTACGGTCGATCTTCAATATGTCGATGGGCAGGCTGTGCAGGCTCGCCAGATTTGAAAAGCCGGTGCCGAAATCGTCCATCGCCACCGACATGTCGAGATCCTTGAGCGCGCACAAAAGCTTACGCGCCTTATCCGGGTCGGCGATGATCGCGCTTTCGGTGATCTCGGCGGTCATGCGGCTGCCGTCGATGCCGGCATAGCGCAGCGCTTCCTCGAACATCGACGCGACGTCGTCGCGCGCCATCTGGATCGGTGACAGGTTGACGTTGATGCCGACGGGCAGGACTTGTCCGAATTTGGCGTCCCAGCGCCCAAGCGCCTGCGCCGCTTCATAAGTGGCCCAGCGGCCGAGCGGCGCGATGAGGCCGCTTTCCTCCGCCACCGGGATGAATTCGATCGGCGGCACGTCGCCCAGATCGGCATCCTGCCAGCGCGCAAGCGCCTCGAAGCCGGTGACTTCCCCGGTATCGAGATGGATGAGCGGCTGGAAGGCGAGCGACAATCCGCCATTGGCCAGCGCTTCACGCAGGCGGCTTTCGACCGAGAAGCGCCGCTGCGCTTCCTTGAGCACACCGGCGCGATAGATTTCGGTCTTGCCCGTGCGCTTGGCAATCTTGACCGCCGCCTGGGCCTTGCGAACTATGTCATCGGGATCGTCGTCGAGGTTGATCGACAGCGCACAGCCGATGGCGCAATCGACCCTTATCTGAAGGTCGGACAAGCGGATCGGCGATGTCAGCGCTTCCTTGATCCGCTGCACGATGTGGAGCGCGTCGGAAAGGCCGTTGTTAAGCCGCGCAAAAACGGCGAAGTCATTGCCGCCGATCCGCCCCAGCACGTCGCCCTGCCGAAGGATGGATTTCAGCCGCTTGGCGACGGTGATGAGAAGCTCGTCCCCCGCCATCGGCCCCAGCGATTCGTTGACCCGGCTGAACCGGCTGAGATCGATGGCGATGATCCCGAACTGGGCCGTCGCCGGCCAGGGCGAATTGGCCAGCCGGTCGTCCATCTCCTCGCCAAACCCTATGCGGTTGGGAAGCGCGGTGAGGCCGTCCGACAGCAGTTCGCGGCGCAGGTTCCTCTCCATCGCGCGCTCGGTCGTCCGGTCGATCGCGGTCACCAGAAAAAGCTCGGCGCCCTCATGCTTCAACGGCAGCCGCCCCAACGTGCAGAGATAGAATTCCGGGCCAAGTTTGCCTTCGGCGCGCACCTCGAACGCCGCCGAGCTTTCGCCCGAGCGGATGAATTCCTGGAAGCGGATCTGCCAGTCCGACCGCGCCGTGGACGGCTGGACGGCAATGTCCGCGCTAAGTCGGTCATAGGCCGGATTGGAGGCGTGAACGGTCAAAACGCCGTTCTTGCATGCCAATATGGCAGCCAGTTGCGGCATGGCGCGCAGCCAATCGGCGACGGCGACGATCTCATCGGAATGCGAGACGCCGCCCGCGCCTAGCACGTGCCTACCGTCTTCATCGACACTGGAGCTGCACACCGACATGGACACCATGCCCCGAGCAATACCGGCCAGACGTAAATTTTTGGGAAACGTCGTTGAACATATTTCGCCGCTAAATGAACCTGTTGTCCCGCGGGAAGCCGGCGGGCGGCATGCGGCCAGCGGCCCCGCGCGTAACGCGCCAGGGCGTCATGTCCGATTCGGTGCGCGTGCGCCCGCTGCCACCGCCCATCGGCCAGCTGATGCCGTCGGCGAGGCGGAAGGCGATGGCATCGGCGAGGCCCCCGTCCCGGTAGCGCTGAAGTTGCACCCCCTGCCCGCGCGTCATGCGCGGCATTTCCTCAAGCGGGAAGACCAGCAATTTCCGGTTCTCACCGATGACCGCGATACTGTCCGCGCCTGGCGCGATCGGGCGAATGACCGACAGCCGCGCATCGCTGCGGACGTTGACGACCTGCTTGCCCTTGCGCGTTTCGGCGATGATGTCGCTCGCCGCGGCGACGAAGCCGCGCCCGTCCGACGATGCCAGCAGCAATTCGCCGCCGATGCGCGCTGGCAGCAGGGCGACGATCGCCCCCTGATTGTCCATGTCGATAAGCGAGCGGACAGGATCGCCGAAACCGCGCCCCCCCGGCAACCTGTCGGCGCCCAATGTGAAGATACGCCCGCCCGCCGTCGCCAGCAGCAGCTTGTCGGTGGTGTGCGCATGAAAGGCGATCATCGGACCGTCGCCTTCCTTGAACTTAAGCGTATCGGCGCCCGACAGATCGCGATGGCCGCTCATCGCCCTGATCCAGCCGCGTTCGGACAGGATGACAGTGATGGGTTCGCGCTCGATCATCGCTTCCAACGGAATTTCGCGCGTCGGCGCGGCCTCCTGCACCAGCGTCCGGCGCTCTTCATGCGCATAGCGTTTGCGCAAACCCGCCAGGTCCTTCTTCAACCGCGTATGTTGTCGGCTGGGGCTGTCGACCAGCTTTTGCAGCTCGTCCCGTTCCTTGAGGAGCGCATCATGTTCGCGGCGGAGTTCCATTTCCTCAAGCTTGCGCAGCGAACGCAGCCGCATGTTGAGGATCGCCTCTACCTGCCGGTCGTTAAGGGCGAATTCGGCCATCATGATGGGTTTTGGTTCATCCTCGGTCCGGATGATCTCGATCACCCGGTCGAGATTGAGATAGGCGATGATATAGCCGTCGAGCAGCTCCAGCCGCGCCGCGATCTTTTCGAGCCGGTGCCGCGCCCGCTTGACCAGAACGTCGATCTGGTGCCGCAGCCACTCGACCATGACCGTCCGCAGGCCGAGCACGCGCGGCGTACGGGTCGCGTCGAGGACGTTCAAATTAAGCGGGAAGCGCGTTTCCAGGTCGGTCAGGCGGAACAGGCTGTCCATCAATATGTCGGGATCGACCGTCTTGGCGCGCGGTTCGATGACGATGCGGATTTCGGTGTCGCTCTCGTCGCGTATGTCGGCGAGGATCGGGAGCTTGCGGTCGTTGATGAGGCCCGCAATCTGTTCGATCAGCTTGGATTTCTGCACCTGATAGGGGATCTGCGTCACCACCGAAACCCAGGTGCCGCGCCCGCCATCTTCCTTGTGCCAGCGCGCCCGCGTGCGAAAGCCGCCGCGCCCCGTCGCATAGGCTTCTGCGATGGAGGCCGCGCTGTCGACCAGCACGCCGCCGGTGGGGAAGTCGGGGCCTTTCACCACCGTCATCAGTGCGGTGTGATCTGTCTCTGGATTGTCGATCAGCAGATTGGCAGCATCGATCAGCTCGATGACATTATGAGGCGGGATGCTGGTCGCCATGCCGACCGCGATGCCGCTCGCGCCATTGGCGAGCAGGTTTGGAAAGAGGCCGGGGAAAACCTCCGGCTCCTCATCCTCGCCATTATAGGTTGGACGGAAATCGACCGTGCCTTCATCAAGGCCGGCCATGAGATCGGCCGCCGCCTGCGTCAGCCGCGCCTCGGTATAGCGCATGGCCGCCGCGTTATCGCCGTCGATATTGCCGAAATTGCCCTGCCCGTCGACCAGCGGCATGCGCAGCGAGAAGTCCTGCGCCAGCCGCACCATCGCGTCATAGACCGAGGTGTCCCCGTGCGGATGATATTTGCCGATGACGTCACCGACCACGCGCGCGCATTTTTTGTAGCTGGTGCTGTTGCGCGCGGGATCGGCGGCAAGAATGTCCGCGCTCGCACCCCCCGGCTCCATCCGCAGCAGGCGCATCGCCCAAAGCAGCCGGCGGTGGACGGGTTTGAGGCCATCGCGCAGATCGGGCAGCGAGCGCGCTGTGATCGTGGAGAGCGCATAGACGAGATAGCGCTGCGACAGGGCGTCGTCGAAAGGATGGTCTTTGATGGCGTCGAAAGGATCGCGGAAGTCGGTCATCCATGCCGGGATAGCAGCCCCCGTCGGCGAACGGAACGGGAATCGCACCTTCACAACAGCGCCGGCTGCCAGATGGCGGTTCGGGGGGCTTCATCATTTTTCCTTGGCTTTGCTCTTGCCAAATCGGGTGAGGCCGCCACCTTGGGCGCGTGTCAGTATCCAGCCTCTCCTCCACCCCCCTTCTGCCTCCCCCGCCACCCGATCTGCTTCGCGGTGCGTCGCTCTTCCTCGATTTCGACGGAACGCTGGCGCCCATCGCGGCAACACCGGACGCGGTCGTGGTCGATGGCGAATTGCTTGACCTGCTCGGCGCGCTCCGCGTGGGCCTGAGCGGGCGCCTCGCCATCGTCAGCGGGCGATCGGTGGAGACGTTGCAGGCGCTGGGCTTTGGCGATTTCCTTCTTTCGGGCACCCATGGGCTGGAGTTCGCGCAGCCTGGCGCCGCGCCTTCCGGGCCGGCGCGGCTGCCGGCGGTGGACGAAGCCGAGGCCGCTATCCGCGCCTTCGTCCAGGATAGGCCGGGCCTATTGGTCGAGCGCAAAAGCTTGAGCGTCGGCCTGCATTTCCGTCTCGCGCCGGAATGGGGCGAAGAGGCGCGCACATTGGCCAAAGGCTTGTCCGATCGGCTCGGCCTTGCGCTTCAACCGGGGAAGATGCTCTACGAGCTGCGCCCCGGCGGCGCCGACAAGGGGAGCGCGGTCGAACGGCTGATGGAGGAGACGCCGATGGCGGGTGGCCTCCCCATCTTCATCGGCGACGATGTCACCGACGAGGAAGGCTTCGTCGTCGCAACGACGCTCGGCGGCTCCGGCATATTGGTCGGCCGGCCGCGTTTGACCCAAGCCCAGTGGAGCCTGGAACGGGTCGAGGCCGTCAGGCATTATCTTACCCAGGCATGTCGCATCCTCTAAGGGTGTCCGAGCACATGCGCGACCGAACAAAGAAGGGGCCGAACCATCGCTGACGAAAGAGGCATGCCTGCCAGCAATGAACGGACACTCGATCTCTGGCCGATTGGCAATTGCCAGGCGTCCGCGCTGATCGACCGATCCGGTCGCATGATATGGGCCTGCGTTCCTCGCGTGGATGGCGACCCGCTCTTCTCGGCCCTGCTCGACGATGCCGAATGGGAATCGGAGGACGCGCGCGGTTTCTGGGCGATCGAACTGGAAAATTGCGTCAGCGTCGAGCAGCATTATGTCCGCAACACGCCGATCCTCGTCACGCGGATGACCGACGTCAACGGCGGCGTTATGGACCTCTATGATTTCTGTCCGCGCCACCGGCACAAGGGACGCATGTACCGCCCGGTCGCCTTCGTGCGCATCGCCCGCCCGGTCGTGGGATCGCCGCGCATCCGCGTGCGGTTGCGCCCGACGACGGCATGGAACGCCGACCGCGTGCCCGTCACTTACGGCTCCAACCATATCCGGATCGTCCTGGCCTATATGGCGATGCGCTTGTCGACCAATGCGGCGATCGGCCTCATCAACCAGGAAAGCTGGTTCCGGCTCGAACAGGATCTCCACTTCTTCTTGGGGCCTGACGAAAGCTTCTCCGATGCGCTGCGTCCGGAGATCGAGCGGATGCTCGACGATACGAAGAATGAGTGGCAGCTCTGGGTGCGGGGCCTTGCCATCCCGGCGGAGTGGCAGGAGGCGGTCATCCGATCCGCCATCACGCTCAAACTGTGCCAGCATGAGGAAACCGGCGCCATCGTCGCGGCGCTGACCACCAGTATCCCCGAACATGCCGATTCGGGGCGCAACTGGGATTACCGCTATTGCTGGGTGCGTGATGCTTATTATACCGTCGAGGCGCTCAACCGGTTGGGTGCGCTCGATGTCCTCGAAAGCTATCTTGCCTATCTGCGCAACATCGTGGATGGCGCGCGCGGCGGGCATATCCAACCGCTCTACGACGTGCGCGGCAATGCGACCCTGACCGAGTGGGAGGCCGAGCGCCTGCCCGGCTACCGCGCTATGGGGCCGGTGCGCGTCGGCAACGCGGCCTATAGCCAGATTCAGCATGACGCCTATGGCCAGATCGTACTGTCATCGGTGCAGGGCTTCATCGATCAACGACTCCTGCGCATCGCCGACCGCGCCGATTTCGAATCGCTGGAGGTCGTGGGCGAGCGCGCCTGGACCGTCTATGACAAGCCCGACGCGGGCCTTTGGGAATTGCGCACGCGCGCCCATGTGCACAGCTATAGCGCGGTCATGTGCTGGGCCGCCTGCGACCGGCTTGCCCACGCCGCCAAGGCGCTCGACCTGCCCGAGCGCGAGGAGCATTGGCAGGCGCGTGCGGACAAGATGCGCGCGCACATATTGGAAGCGGCATGGCGCGAGGATGCGCAGGCCATTTCCGCCAATTTCGAGGATGACGCCCGCGATGCCTCGCTGCTTCAGCTGCTCGACCTGCGCTTCCTGAGCGCCGACGATCCCAAATTTCTCGGCACCCTGGCGGCGCTGGAGCGCGACCTGCGGCGCGGCGACGACATGTTGCGGTACAGCGAGCCGGACGATTTTGGCGAACCGGTCACAGCGTTCAACGTCTGCACCTTCTGGCTGATCGAGGCGCTGCACCGCACCGGTCGATCGGAGGAAGCGCGGCGGTTGTTTGAGGTGATGCTGACCCGCCGCACCGCGGCCGGGCTGTTGTCAGAGGATATCGATCCCGTCACCGGGGAACTTTGGGGCAATTATCCCCAGACCTACTCTCTGGTCGGCATCATCAATTGCGCCGTGCTGCTGAGCAAGCCGTGGAGCGTAATGCGATGAGCCGTTTGATCGTTATCTCAAACAGGGTCAGTCGGCCTACCAAGGAAGGCAATCAGGGCGGCCTTGCCGTCGCGCTGGCGCAGGCCTTGCGCGAAAGCCGGGGCATCTGGGTCGGCTGGTCGGGCGAAGTGACCGATAATTTCACCGGCCATATCGGGTTTCACGAGGATGAGGGCGTGAAGACCGCGACCATCGACCTTGAGGAGCAGGATGTAGACGAATATTATAACGGTTACGCCAACAAGACGCTGTGGCCGCTATTTCATTTCCGCATCGATCTGGCGGAATATGCGCGCGATTTCGAAGGCGGCTATAATCGCGTCAACCAGCGCTTTGCCGACACGACGAGCCCGCTGATCGAGCCCGAGGACGTCATCTGGGTTCATGATTATCATATGATCCCGCTGGGCGAGATGCTGCGCCAGCGCGGGCATCAGAACCGGATCGGTTTCTTCCTCCATATTCCATGGCCGCCCACGCGGCTGCTAGTATCGCTCCCGCACCATACCAAACTGGTGCAGACGTTGTTCGCTTACGACGTCGTCGGCTTCCATACCGAAGAGTGGCTCGAATCCTTCCGTCACTATGTCGAGCGGGAGATGGGTGGCACCGTCGACGGCGACTCGGTGACGCTGGGCGATCGGACGATCCAGGCGATCGCCTGCCCGATCGGCATCAACGCGCAGGCCTTTGCCGATGCGGCGTCGAGCGAGACTGCGGTGGACATGCGCGAACTGGTCCGCCGGTCGCTTCAGGATCGCGCGATGATCGTCGGCGTCGACCGGCTGGATTACAGCAAGGGGCTGGAGGAACGCTTCAACGGCTATAACCGTTTTCTGAAGGACCATCCCGAACAGCATCGCAAAGTGGTGCTGACCCAGATCGCGCCGCCCTCGCGCGGAGAGGTGGAAAGCTATCAGCAGATTCGAGCGGCCCTCGATTCGCAGGCCGGGCGGATCAACGGTGCGTTCAGCGATGTCGACTGGACCCCGATCCGCTACGTCAATCAGGGCTATCCGCGCGACAAGCTCGCCGGCATCTACCGGGCTGCGCGGATCGGTCTGGTCACGCCGCTGCGCGACGGCATGAACCTTGTCGCCAAGGAATATGTGGCGGCGCAGGACCCCGACGATCCCGGCGTGCTGATCCTGTCACGGTTCGCCGGCGCGGCATCGCAGCTTAAGGATGCGCTGCTGATCAATCCATATAGCCCGGAAGAAATGTCCGATGCGATCCTCAAGGGATTGAGCATGCCGCTGGAAGAACGGCAGCGGCGTTGGCGATCCATGATGGACTGCGTGACCGAACAGGATATCAGCTGGTGGCGGCAATGCTTTACCGCGCGGCTGATGGCGACGCGCAGCGAACCGCCGGTGGCGCAAGCGCTGCCGTGACCTATGGTCATGATGACGATGATGCAGAAGAAACTGGTCTCCGGGCAGTACTGCGTGCCCGATCCGGCGTGATCGTTGGTGGCGTTGGGCTGATCGCCTGGGGCGCGCTGCTCTGGTTCACTTTTGGCGACGTGCTGTAGCGGGCGAGTGCCGCCGATCGATTGCGCCGTTCCCGCCTTTAAGCTAATAGCCCGGACCAGCAGCCCCGGCCCCCGCTGATCCTTTCCGATTCGCGTTGCCGGGGCGCATTGTTTTTGGACAAGGTCAGGAACGCGCATGGCTCGTCGCCGCCAGATTTACGAAGGCAAGGCCAAGATCCTTTATGAGGGTCCGGAGCCCGGTACGATCATCCAATATTTCAAGGATGACGCCACCGCCTTCAATGCGCAGAAGAAGGGGACGATCTCGGGCAAGGGCGTTCTCAACAACCGCATCTCCGAGCATATCTTCACCCTGCTCGCCCAGATCGGCATCCCGACCCATTTCATCCGCCGCCTCAACATGCGCGAACAGCTGGTGCGGCAGGTCGAGATCGTGCCGATCGAGGTCGTGGTGCGCAACGTCGCGGCCGGTTCGCTCAGCAAGAAGCTGGGGATCGAGGAAGGCACCCAGCTGCCCCGCACCCTGATCGAATATTGCTACAAGGACGACGCGCTGGGCGACCCGCTGGTGTCCGAGGAGCATATCGCCTGTTTCGGTTGGGCGACGCAGGAAGAGATGCACGACATCGCCGACATGGCGATCCGGGTGAACGACTTCATGTGCGGGCTCTTCGCTGGCATTGGCATTCGCCTTGTGGACTTCAAACTGGAGTTCGGGCGGCTTTGGGACGGCGAGTTCAGCCGCGTCATTCTGGCCGACGAGATCAGCCCGGACGGGTGCCGTCTGTGGGACATGAGCACCGGTGAGAAGCTGGACAAGGATCGGTTCCGCCGTGACCTTGGCGGCGAAGTGGAAGCCTATCAGGAAGTCGCGCGCCGTCTTGGGCTGCTTCCCGAAGGGCCTGACAGCACCGTGCTGGATCTCGACACCCACCGCAAGAAGCGGGACAAGGAATAAGGCGGCATAAGCGCTTGCCAGCACAAGGGCGCGCGCTTACGGGGTCGGCCAGGATCAGCCCCAGGATCAGCCAAGGAGCCTTACCCCATGAAAGCCCGTATCTTCGTCACGCTCAAAGGCGGGGTCCTCGACCCTCAGGGCAAGGCGATCCACCATGCGCTGGACGGGCTGGGCTTTGCCGGAGTCAATGATGTGCGCGCGGGCAAGATGATCGAACTCGATCTGGCCGATGGCACCAGCGACGAGGATATCGACGCGATGTGTCGCAAGCTGCTGGCGAATACGGTTATCGAAAATTACCGGATCGAGAAGGTCGCCTGAGATGAATAGCGCCGTCATCGTTTTTCCCGGCAGCAATTGCGACCGCGACCTTGCCGTCGCGTTCGAGAGCGTCAGCGGCGTCAAGCCGGCGATGATTTGGCATCGGGAGACGGAGCTGCCCGACGATATCGACCTGATCGGCGTGCCGGGCGGATTTTCCTATGGCGACTATCTGCGCTCCGGCGCGATGGCGGCGCGGTCTCCGGTCATGGCGGCGGTTGCGCGGGCGGCCGAGCGCGGGGCATTCGTGCTGGGCATCTGCAACGGCTTTCAAGTGCTGACCGAGAGCGGCCTGCTGCCCGGCGCGCTGCTGCGCAATGCCGAGGGGCATTTCCTGTGCCGCGATGTCGAGTTGAGGGTCGAGAATGACCGGACTGCTTTCACCAGCCGTTACCGGGCCGGGGAGACGGTGCGCTTTCCTGTTGCGCATCATGACGGCAATTATTTTGCCGATAGCGAGACGCTGGACCGGCTGGAAGGCGAAGGGCGTGTGGCGCTCCGCTAT
>JBEVMZ010000039.1:0-11758 GCA_040508335.1 Sphingobium sp. | reverse complement strand
ACAACCAGCTGCGTGGCCGTTCGGGGCGTCAGGGCGATCCGGGTCTCTCGCGCTTCTATCTCAGCCTCGACGACGATCTGATGCGCATCTTCGGGCCGGACACGATGTTCGCCAAGATGATCCGCTCCAACCTTGAGGATGGCGAGGCGTTGCCGCCCTCGCGCTGGCTGTCCAAGGCGATCGAGACCGCGCAGAAGAAGGTCGAGGCGCGCAACTACGACATCCGCAAGCAGGTCGTCGAATATGACGACGTGATGAACGACCAGCGCAAGGTCATCTACGAGCAGCGCAGCGACATCATGGACGCCGACACCGTGGACGATGTCGTCGCCGACATGCGCCGCGAAACGGTCAACGACATCGTCGGCAGTTCCTGCCCGCCGGGCACCTATCCCGAACAGTGGAATATGGAGCGGCTGCGGGAAAAGACGGCCGACATATTGGACCTCGATCCCGACTTCGATGCCTGGCTGGCCGAGGATACGGTCGATCCGGAAATGATCGAGGAACGGCTTGCCGCCATGGCGGACGCGGCCGTGGCCGAAAAGGTGGCGCAGCTCGATGCGGCCGACTGGCACAATATCGAAAAGTCGATCCTGCTCCAGAGCCTTGACCATCATTGGAAAGAGCATCTCTCGACGCTCGACGCATTGCGGCAGGTGGTCCATCTGCGCGCCTATGCGCAAAAGACGCCGATCAACGAATATAAGCAGGAATCCTTCGCGCTCTTCGAACGGATGCTGGAAAATATCCGCGAGGACGTGACCGGATCGATCGCGCGCGTGCAGTTTCGTATGGAGCAGCCGCTGCCCGATTTCGAGCTGCCGGTGCTGCCCGACTTCATCACCACGCATATCGACCCCTTTTCGGGTGAAGATAACAGCGCTGACATCGATGCCGGGCGCCGGGGCGACATCACCACCACCATTCCGACGCAGCCCGTCTCCACCGCTCCGGCGGGCGAGTTCGCCAATCTCGACATCAGCCGCAACGCGCCCTGTCCGTGCGGGTCAGGGCAAAAATATAAACATTGCCACGGCGCGCTGGCCTGACCCGACGGGATAGGATTGAAGAGGCGCGCGTCCCGGCCTAAGGGGTGCAGCGGAGGGCGAACCCAAATTCCGCCCCCGCCAATGTTCAGGAAGTGTGGCCGAGTGGTTTAAGGCACTGGTCTTGAAAACCAGCGAGGGTGCAAGCTCTCCGTGGGTTCGAATCCCACCGCTTCCGCCATTACGACGTCACGCCGGATGGCGCCCCAGCGGCACGACGACCGGCGTCGGCCCGTCGAAATCTACCCTACTGCTGATCCCGTAGACGGCGCGCAGACGTTCTTCATCCAGAACCTCACGCGGACTGCCGTCGGCGACCAGCCGCCCGGCATCGATCAGCAGCAGCCGATCGCAGTAGCGCGCCGCCATCATGAGGTCGTGCAAGACCGCGACGACCAGCGCGCCCTCTTTCGCCTCGCGCGCCAGCAATTCCATGACGTCGATCTGATGCCCCGGATCGAGCGAGGCGAGCGGTTCGTCCACCGCCAGCGCGGGGGCGCCGACCGCGAGCGCGCGCGCCAGCATCACGCGGGCACGCTCTCCGCCCGACAATTCGGTGGCGTTGCGCTGGGCAAGCGGCAGGATGTCCGTGCGCCGCATCGCTTCCTGGATCGCCTCGCGATCCTGCGCCGTCATGCGCGACATCGGCCCTAAGTGCGGCAGGCGTCCGAGCGCGACCAGCCGCTCGACGCTGAGCGGCCAGTGCAGCGTCTGGCCCTGTGGCAGATAGGCGATCTTACGGGCGAGGGTTTCTGGCGTCAGGACGGCAATGTCCTGGCCGTCCAGCGTCACTTGTCCCGCCTGCACGGGGATGAGGCCGAGCATGGCGCGCATCAGCGTGGATTTGCCCGCGCCATTCGGGCCGATGATGCCGGTCAGGGTGCCGGGGGTGAGCGTCGCGTCGATCTCCTGCACCACCTTGCGACGGCCCAGGCGAGCGCTCAGCCCTTGAAGCGCGATCGTCACCATAAGCGGCGCTCCCGGAGCAGGTGGACAAGGAAGACCGGCACCCCCAGGAACGCGGTCACCACGCCGAGCTTTAGCTCGCTCGTCGTCGGGATCAGGCGGACGAGGATATCCGCCGATGTCAGCAATATCGCGCCGCCCAGCAGCGACGGGAAAAGGATGGCTGACGGGCTGCGGTCGGTCAGCGGGCGGATGAGGTGCGGCACGATCAGGCCGATGAAGCCGACCGACCCCGATACCGCGACCGCGCCGCCGACGCCGATGGCGATGCCGACCAGCAGCCGGATGCGCGTGCGCTTGAGGTCGACGCCCAGCGACCGCGCGCCATCTTCGCCCAGCGACAGCGCGTCGAGCGCGCGCGCGTCGTAGAGGATCAGTGCCGCGCCGACGACGACGCAGGGGAGGGCGATCCAGACATGGCTCATTTCCCGGTCCTCGATCGAGCCGAGCAGCCAGGCCATGATCTCCATCGCGGCGAAGGGATTGGGCGAGAGGTTGAGCGCCAGGCTGATCCCCGCGCCCGCCAGCGTCGAAACGGCTATACCAGCCAAGATCAGCGTCAGCGGGCTTTCGGCCCGGCCCGCGAGCGTGAAGAGCAGGGCGAGCGCGATCAGCCCCGTCGCGATCGAGAGCAAAGGCAGCATCACGATATGCCATTGCGCGATGCCGAAATAGATCGCCGCCACCGCGCCGAGTGCGGCGGAGTTGGAGGCGCCCATCACCGACGGCTCGGCAAGCGGATTGCGCAGATAGCCCTGCAAAACCGCGCCCGCCAGCCCGAGCATGCCGCCGACGATGAGGCCAAGCAGCATGCGGGGGAGCCGCAGTTCGAACAGGATCGCTTCTGCGACGCGGTCGCCATGGCCCGTCAGCGCCGCGAACATCCGCTCGAGCGAGAGCGTCACCGGGCCGGTGGCGACCGAGAGCATCGCGACCAGCAGCAAGCCGACGCCCAGAATGGGAAGGAGGGCAGGGTGGCGCATTGGGGGGTAAGCTTCGTCGGCCACTATCGTCTTGTCCTGTCCGGCTTGGCTGCGGCCCTTGTCTGCGTCGGGCAGGGCGCTATGGGTGTCGCCATATGGCGTTTGGGAAACAGTTTTTTCGGCGATGGCCGCACATCGCCGTCTGCATCGCCGCGCTCGTCTGCGCGGCTGCTCCGGCGACGCCGGTCGAGGGTGAGGGGCCGGCCCATCGTCCCAAACGCATCGTCTCGCTCAACCTGTGCGCGGATCAGCTCGTGCTGGCGCTGGCCGACCGGGAGCAGATTGCGGGCCTCACCCGCAACGCGCGCGACCGGCAGATGTCGGCGGCGGCCGATGCGGCGCGCGGCCTGCCGCTGCTCGGCGGGTCGGCCGAGGAAGTGCTGGGGGTCGATCCCGATCTGGTCATCGGCATGCCCGCCCGTCGCAGCCGCGCGACGGCGATCCTGCGCGCGCAAGATTATCGCGCGGTCGATTTGAAGCCCGCCAACGACTATGGCGCGATCCTCGGCTCGATCCGAGACGTGGCGCAGGCGGTCGGTCATCCGGAGCGCGGCGAGGCCCTGATCGCGCGGATGGACGCGGCGCTTCGCCGACTGCCCAAGGCAAGGGGCAGGGTGGTCGCCGCCTATTATCAGCGGCGCGGCTATATGACCGGCACCGGCACGCTGGTCAATGACCTGATGACGCGCGCGGGCGTCACCAATCTGGCGAGCGTGCTCGGCAAACCGCCTTTGTCGCAGATGAGCCTTGAGGAAATGCGCGCCGCCGCGCCTGACTTCCTGGTCGTCGAGAGCGCTACCGACAAAGTAGTCGATCAGGGAACGGCGATGCTGCATCATCCGGTCCTGTCGGGCATCCCGCGCATCAGCATTCCACAGGCGTGGACGGTCTGCGGCGGGCCGGCCTATGTCGATGCGGCCCGTGCCCTGTCGGCCGCCATTGCTGCGCGCGAAAAGCATCGCCGTTAAAACTCGACGCCGGCCTGCGCCTTGACCCCCTGTTCGCGGAATGGGTGCTTGACCAGCGTCATTTCCGTGACGAGGTCGGCCTGCGCGATCAGCGCGTCGGCGGCGTTGCGGCCGGTGACGATGACATGCTTGCCCTCCGGCCGCGCCGCCAGCACTGCGAGCACTTCTTCCAGCGGCAGATAATCGTAACGCAGCACGATGTTGAGCTCGTCGGCCAGCACCATGTCATAGCTTTGGTCGGCGATCATGCGCTTGACCTCTTCCCACGCTTCGCGCGCGACGGCGATGTCGCGCGTGCGATCCTGCGTGTCCCAGGTGAAGCCTTCGCCCATAGGCTTGAATTCAATATTGTCGGGAAAGGCGTCGAACACCGCCTTTTCGCCTGTCGCCATCGCGCCCTTGACGAACTGCACCACGCCGACCTTCTGCCCATGACCGATCGCGCGCACGACCATGCCGAGCGCGGCTGTGGTCTTGCCCTTGCCCGTGCCGGTGTGGACGATGAGGAGGCCTTTTTCCACAGTCTTGGCCGCGACGATGCGGTCATGCGCGGCCTTGAGCTTCTTCATCTTGGCGGCGTGTTGTTCGTCGGTTCGTTCCACCATGGTCATTCTCCTGTCGTTCGCGCAGCGCGCGCGACCATAGGCGGCCGCGTGCGTCCGTCGCTCGAACGGAAGAAGTCCGTGCCCTGGCCAACCCCTGGACCATAAGCGTGAGCGACCGTTGCGCCGGCAGGTCTCCTGACTTGCGGGTCAAGGTTTGATGCGCGCCTTCCCGGATGCGGCGGCACCCAGTGGCTGTTCCCTTATGCCTAAAGGAACGTTGCGCATCGCACTCGCCGCTCACAGTTGCAGGGACAGCTGCGGACCGGCCGGAGCCGAACCGCTTCCCATTTTAAGCCCCTCCGGAAAGAGGCACCGGCGCGATCATGAACCGGCAGACGTCACCGGCTCGCGAGCGCTCATAAGCGCAATGCGGACCCGTGCCAATCGCCGAAATAGGCTGCCCTGTTCTGCCGAGTTGCTGATGGTTATCGAGGTTGAGCGACATTGCGGAATAAGCTAGTCGGGCGGCACGGAATTCTATCGCCATGCTGTACCATAAGGGGCTTATCATGAAATTTCAGGAGATGTCGGACAAGATCGCACAAGGGAACGGCTTTATCGCCGCCCTCGACCAGAGCGGCGGGTCCACGCCCAAGGCGCTGAAGGGCTATGGCGTCGAGGAAGGTGCCTGGAGCAACGAGGAAGAGATGTTCGGCCTGATCCACGATATGCGTGAGCGCATCATCGTGTCGCCCGCCTTCACCGGCGACAAGGTCATCGGCGCGATCCTGTTCGAACGCACGATGGACGGCCAGGCCGGCGGCAAGCCCGTCCCGACCGCGCTCATCGAAAAGGGCGTCGTGCCCTTCATCAAGATCGACAAGGGCCTCGAGGACGAAGCCAATGGCGTGCAGCTGATGAAGCCGATGCCGGAACTCAACGCCCTGCTGACCAAGGCGAAGGGCCTCGGCGTGTTCGGCACCAAGGAGCGTTCGGTCATCAATCTCGCCAACCGCGAAGGCATCGCCGCCGTCGTCAAGCAGCAGTTCGAGGTCGGCCAGCAGGTTCTGGCCGCTGGCCTGGTGCCGATGATCGAGCCCGAGATCAACATCAAGAGCCCCGAGCGCGCGCAGGCCGATGAAATCCTGCTCGACGAAATCCTGAAGGCGCTCGACGCGCTGCCGGGCGACGACAAGGTGATGCTCAAGCTCTCGCTCCCTGAAAAGGCCGGGCTGTTCGACGCACTGGTCGATCATCCGCGCGTCCTGCGCGTCGTGGCGCTGTCGGGCGGTTTCGCCCGTCCCGAAGCCTGCGTCTATCTGGCGCAGAACAAGGGCATCATCGCCAGCTTCAGCCGCGCGCTGCTTCAGGATCTGCGCTTCCAGATGAGCGACGCGGAGTTCGACGCCTCGCTCGGCGGTGCGATCGACGAGATCCATTCGGCCTCGACGCAGAAGACGCTCGTCGCTGCCTGATCGGCGCAGGCGGGGAGGATCATCCTCTCCGCCGCCCGTATAATAGAAAAGGCCGGCACGTCGGGGGACGTACCGGCCTTTTTTTGGATGGTCAGGCGCGCGGTGAACAACGGCCCTTAGCCGTCCTCATCCTCCAGCAAGGGAACGGGCGGGTGCAGCCGCAGGCGCGTCACGCGGCGGCCGTCGCTGGCGAGGATTTCAAGCCGCCAGCCGCTTTCCTGATGCGTGACGATCTCGCCGGGTTCGGGCACGCGGCCGGCGATGACGAAGGCAAGGCCGCCCAGCGTGTCGACATCTTCCTCGACGTCGCCCAGCTTCGGGTCGATCGCGCGCGCGACATCGTCCAACTCGGCGCGGGCATCGGCTTCCCACATGCCATTTTCCAGCTCGCTCAGCATCGCTTCGGGCGCGTCGTCATGTTCGTCCTCGACCTCGCCGACGATTTCCTCGACCAGATCTTCGAACGTCAGCAGCCCCTCGGTGCCCGAATATTCGTCGAGCACGATGGCGAGATGGGTGCGCTTGGCGCGCATTTCGGCCAGCAGGTCCAGCGCGCCCATGCTTTCAGGCACATAGAGCGGCTGTCGGATCAGCGAGGCGATGCCGTCGGGCATCGGGTGCTTGCCCGCCAGGATCGCGAAGGCATCGCGGATGTGGACCATGCCCACGATCGTATCGAGCGTGTCGCGATAGACCGGAATGCGGCTGTGCCCAGCCTCGGCGAACAGGGCGGCGAGGTCGGCGAAGCTCGCCTTTTCCTCGATCGCGATAATATCCGCGCGGGGCAGGGCAACGTCGTCGACCGTATGTTCGGAGAAATGCAGCAGGTTGCGCACCATCTGCCGCTCGATCGCCGACAGGTCGCCCTTGGGCGGGGGCGCGCCGTCATTTTCGGCGTCGTCGTCATAGTCGTTGAGCGCCTCTTCAAGCTCCTTGCGGAGACTGGGCGCTTCCTCCTCGCCGAAGAGCAGCGATTTTATGCCGCTCCATAAGCCGCCTTCCTGGCCGCTGCTACTGTCGGCTTCCTTGGAATTGCCGCCGTCCTTCGGGCTGCCGTCAGCCATCTTACTATCCTATTCCCCTGTTGTCCGGTCCCCATAGGGGTCGGGAAGGCCAAGTGTCGCGAGTGCGCGGATTTCAAGCTCCTCCATCGCCTCTGCCTCGGCATCGACCATATGGTCATAACCCATCAAATGAAAAGTGCCATGTATGATGAGATGCGCGGCATGGTTGGCGATACCGATCCCCTTTTCCGCCGCTTCGCGCGCGCAGACGGTTTCGGCAAGGACGATGTCCCCCAGCAGCACCTCGCCATCGTCGGTGTTGGCCGTCGCCTCGAGCAGGTCATGCTGCACCATGGGAAAGGAGAGCACGTTGGTCGGCCGGTCCTTGTTCCGATAGGCGCGGTTGAGGGTGTGAACCTCTTCATCCGACGTCAGCTTGACCGCCACCTCATAGGTCGCGCTGTCGGTTAGAAAGGCGACATAGGGGCTATGCGCGATTGCGGCGGTTACGGCGCGCGTGGCGATATTTTCCCAATCCTCGCCTGGCCAGCCTGTGTCGTGCAGTACGGCAACTTCGATCATGCGTCGGGGCCTTCATAAGCCTGGACGATGCGACCCACCACCGGATGGCGCACGACGTCGGCAATATTGAAAGGCACCACGGCAATGCCCTCGACGCCCTCCAATCTGTTGACGGCGTCGGCCAGGCCCGAAACGCCCGGCTGCGGCAGATCGACCTGCTTGGGGTCGCCGCACACGACCATGCGGCTGCCTTCGCCGAAGCGGGTAAGGAACATCTTCATCTGCGCAACGGTCGTGTTCTGCGCTTCGTCCAGCACGATGAAGGCGTTGGCGAGCGTACGTCCGCGCATGAAGGCGATCGGCGCGATCTCGATCTCGCCGCTGGCGATCCGCCGTTCCACCTGCTCGGCGGGCAACGTGTCGTAGAGCGCGTCGTAGATCGGCCGCAAATAGGGATCGACCTTCTCTTTCATGTCGCCGGGCAGAAAGCCCAGACGCTCGCCCGCTTCCACCGCCGGGCGTGAAAGGATGAGGCGATCGACCGTGCCCGCGATCAACTGGCTGACCGCCTGCGCGACGGCGAGATAGGTCTTGCCCGTGCCGGCCGGGCCGAGCGCGAAGATGATGTCGTGACGGGTCAGCGCCTCCATATAGGTGACCTGCGTCGCCGATCTCGGCACGATCGTCTTCTTGCGGGTGCGGATCATCACCTTGGGCGGTTCGCCGACATCATGGCGGATGATGCCGTCGAGCATGGGTTCAGCCGACATGGCGATCACCGCTTCCACCGCGCCGCTGTCGATTTCCTGGCCCGCGGCGATCCGCTTGTAGAGGCCGGTGATGACGTCGCGGGCGCGCGCTGCCGCCTCCGCCATGCCCTCGATCTGGATCTTGTCCCCGCGCGCGGCAATGTAGACGCCCAGGCGGTTTTCGATGGCGACGAGATTCTGGTCATATTGGCCGAACAGCGTGCCGAGCAGATGCGGCTTGTCGAAGGCCACCTCCAGCCGTGCGCGCTCGCCCGGTTCGGGCCGAAGATGCGGCTTCTTGCTCATGGCCTTTGCTCCCATGCTCTCGTCATCCTCGTCGATCCGCTTGTCCATGCCGGCAGGGCGGAGCGACCATGTTCAGCCCAAGCGGCTGTGACGAAGCTTTGGTTCAAGCGGCCTTCCTCCTGATGGTTTGCCCGGCCAGACTATTGGGGCCGGCGCTGATGATATCGACCTCGACCATGTCGCCGATATTCAGGTCCGTTGTGACATGTACCGATTGCAGCCAGGGCGTCTTGCCGATCAACTGGCCGGGATGCCGCCCCCTGCGTTCCAGCAATATCTGCGTGCGCCGCCCCACGGTCGCCGCGTTGAAGGCGGCTTGCTGGCGGTTGAGGAGGGCCTGCAGGCGCGCCAGCCGTTCGTCCATCACTTCAGGCGCTATCTGGCCGTCCATGTCGGCCGCCGGCGTGCCGGGGCGCGGGCTATATTTGAAGCTGTAGCATTGGGCGTAGCCGACCTGCTCGACGATCTTGAGCGTATCTTCAAATTCGGCATCGGTTTCGCCCGGGAAGCCGACGATAAAGTCGCCCGACAAAGCAATGTCGGGACGCGCCGCGCGTACCCGCTCGATGATGCGCAGGTAGCTGTCGGCGCTGTGGCTGCGGTTCATGGCTTTGAGGATACGGTCGTTGCCCGACTGCACCGGCAAATGAAGGAAAGGCATCAGCTTGGCCACCTCGCCATGTGCGGCAATCAGATCGTCGCTCATGTCGTTGGGATGGTTGGTGGTGTAGCGGATGCGCTCAAGCCCCGCTATGTTGGCCAGCGCGCGGACCAGGCCACCCATGCCCTGGCGCCGTCCGCCATGATCGTCGCCTGTCCAGGCATTCACATTCTGCCCCAGCAGCGTGATTTCGCGCACCCCGCCATCGACCAGCGCCTTTGCTTCATTGAGAATGGCGGACCAGCTGCGGCTGATTTCCGCGCCGCGCGTATAAGGGACGACGCAATAGGTGCAGAATTTGTCGCAGCCTTCCATGATCGTCAGGAAAGCGGTGGGCCGCGCCTGCCGCGCACGTTCCGGCAGCGCCGCGAATTTCGAGGCGAGCGGCATGTCGGTGTCGACCGCTTCTTCACCGCGCCCCGCTTTCGCTATGAGGTCGGGGAGGCGGTGATAGGCCTGCGGGCCGACGACGATATCGACGCTGCGCGCCCGGCGGCTGATCTCGCTGCCTTCCGCCTGCGCGACGCAACCGGCGACCGCGATCATCGGGCGGGTGCCATCCTCGCGGCCGAGGCGGCCGATATCAGAATAGACCTTGTCGACCGCCTTCTCGCGAATGTGGCAGGTGTTTAAGATGACGAGATCGGCCTCATTGCCCTCCGCCGCCGCCATTCCCTGCGCGCCCAGCATTTCGGCCATGCGCTCGCCATCATAGACGTTCATCTGACAGCCGAACGACTTGACGTGGTAAGTGGCAGGCTTGGCGCGGGCGGGCTTTTGGGCTTCGGTGCGATTCATATAAGCTTGCTATACAGCGGGCCGACCGGAAGCGGAAGGCGGGCCATGCGTCGCCATGCTTTGCGCGATACTTTCGCGCGCGCGCGTCGCCAACAGCTTGCGATCCGCGCAGTCGGCCGGGTCGAAAGCGGGAAGGAAACGCAATGTCACGTCGATCGTCCCGCGCCGACGCAATACGCGTTTCGCATTTGCGCCTGCCCCTTCGTCGCCGAACCAGGCGATCTCGCCCGTCGCCGTCCCATAATCGATATGCACGGGCTGGACCATGACCGGGCGTGGCGGTGGCACCAGCACGGCGAGCAGGGATGGCTTGAACGGCAAAAGCCTCTCTCCGTCGCTGGTCGTTCCTTCGGGAAAGAGCGCGACCGGCTGATGCCCGGCGATCGCATCACGCACGGCGTCGATCTGAGCCGACAATGCGCCGCGTCGCTCACGCGCAACGAAGATCGTGTTATTCTGTGCCGCAAGCCAGCCGATCACCGGCCAGCGCGCGATGCCGTCATGCGCGACGAACGCCGCGCCGCTTGCGCCGCCCAGTGCCAATATGTCGATCCAGCTGACATGATTGGCGAGCAGCATCATCTCGCCATGCGGCACCGCACCCTCGACCCGCACCCGAGCGCCCACGGCACGCGCCGCAAGGGCAAGAAAGCGTTGCGGCCAGGGCGAAGGACGCCGCGCCGCGCGCCAGGTCAGATGGAGGGGCAGGCACAACAGCAGCGCGGCGACGAGCGCCGCGCACCGCCTGACGAAACGCAGCGTCGCCAGCAGGTCAGACCTTCCGTTCGAGCGACACGCCGTATAATTCCATGCGGTGATCGACCAGCCGGAAGCCCAGCTTCTCGGCGATCTGCCGCTGCAACTGCTCCAGTTCCGGGTCGACAAATTCGATGACATTGCCGGTTTCGACGTCGATCAGATGATCGTGATGCGATTCCGGCGCAGCTTCGTAGCGCGCGCGGCCGTCGCCGAAATCATGCCGTTCCAGAATGCCGGCCTCTTCGAACAGCCGTACCGTGCGATAGACGGTCGCGATCGAGATGCCCGGATCGACGATGGCGGCGCGGGTATGAAGTTCTTCGACATCGGGATGATCTTCCGCCGCGCTCAGCACCTGGGCGATGACGCGACGCTGCTCGGTGATACGCAGCCCCTTTTCCTGGCACAGGGCTTCAACGTCGATCTTGCGGTTCATGTCGGTAGGCTCGCTTAGGTCATGGGATAGGTCCGGCGGGAGTCGACTCTAACAGTCTTTTCTCCCGCCGTAAAAGGCGCATCGCCGACACGGCGATCGCCCCTCGGACCAAAGCGCTTATTTCGCGCGCGGCGCCCGACGACGCTGCGTGCCGAGGCCAATCTTCTTGGCAAGCGACCGACGCTGTTCAGCATAGTTGGGCGCAACCATCGGATAATCGGCGGGCAGGCCCCATTTCGCGCGGTAATCGTCCGGCGTCATCTGGTAATGCGTCATCAGATGGCGCTTGAGCATCTTGAGTTTCTTACCGTCTTCGAGGCAGATAATATAATCGGGCTTGATCGACGAGCGCACCGACACGGCCGGCTCGGGTTTTACTTCCGGAGCGGCAGCCGGCGTCGCAAGACCCGACAGGGCGGCATGCACATTCGAAATGAGTGACGACACATCCGCTACACCGACGCTGTTATTAGATACATGCGCAGCGACGATGTCCGCGGTCAAAGTAATCAGCAGCTCATTCTGAGCGGACTCATT
>JBEVMZ010000144.1:0-6275 GCA_040508335.1 Sphingobium sp. | reverse complement strand
AGCCTGCCTAACCGTTTACCTTTAACGCGGCTTTAACCACGCCTCGCCATGGTGCCTCCGGCATCGATAGGGCGGAACCGTGGACGAACTGCTTCAAGAATTCATCTCGGAAACACAGGAGACGCTGGAGGCGCTGGCCGGGGAGGTCGTCGCCTGGGAGGCTGATCCCGGTGATCACGACCGGCTCGATGCGATCTTCCGCTTCTTCCATACAGTCAAGGGCAGTTGCGGCTTCCTCAATCTGCCGCGGTTCGAACGGCTGAGCCACGCGGCCGAAGATGTGCTGGCGGACATACGCGCGGGCAAGCGCACCGCCGACCCGATGACCGTGACCGCCGTCCTTGGCATCATGGACCGGATCGGTCAGCTGACCGAAGCCGTGGTGACCGGCACCGCGCTGCCCAGCGCGGACGATGATTTTCTTTTAGCGGCGCTGAGCGCAGCCAATCGGCCCGATGACGAAGCGCCCCCGCTCGACAGTGGTCCGGTCGGGCTGTCCCGCCCCGGCGCGGCGCAAGCGGCGCCGCGCACGATCCGCCTGCCGCTTTCGCTGATCGACCAGCTTATGAACGGTGTCTCCGACATGGTGCTGGCGCGCAACGAACTGTCGCGCAAGCTGCGTGAGCGATCGGCGGACCCCGAACTGGACAGCGCGTTCGAACGCCTGTCCGCCTGCGTCGCCGACATGCGGGACGTCATTTCCAAGACGCGCATGCAGCGGGTCGAGCGTCTGTTCGCGGCGATTCCCCGCATGGTGCGCGATCTTGGCCGCGACCTTGGCAAACGCATCGACCTGGTGCTGGAAGGCGGCGACGTCGAGATGGACCGCGAAATGGTGGAGATGGTCGTCGACCCGCTCACCCATATCGTGCGCAACAGCATCGACCATGGCATAGAAATGCCCGACGTGCGCCGCGCGGCGGGCAAGCCCGAGGCGGGCCGGTTGATGCTCGAGGCGCGGCAGTCGGGCAATCAGATCGTCATCGCCATCACCGACGATGGGGCGGGCATCGATACCGACAGGCTGGTGCGCAAGGCGATCGCCGATGGTCGCCTGACGCCCGAAGCCGCGCAGCGGATGGACGAGCAGGAACGGCTCGACCTCATCTTCCAGCCGGGCCTGTCCACCGCCGACAGGGTTACCGCCATTTCCGGCCGGGGCGTCGGCATGGACGTCGTGCGCGCCAATGTGGAGCGGATCGGCGGGGTCATCGCGCTTGAGAACCAGCATGGCCGGGGGCTGCGCATCACCCTGCGCGTGCCGTTGACGCTGACGATCATTCCCGGCCTCATCATTCGCGCGGGCGGGCTTCATTTCGCCATCCCCCGCGCGGCGGTCGTCGAGATATTGGCCGATAATAATGAGATGCTGCGGATCGCGCGGATCGGCGGGGCGCAGATCGCCACTATCCGCACGCGCCGCCACTCGCTCATCGATCTGGAAGACGTGCTCGGCCTGCCGCAGTTGCCACAACAGACGCCGCGCGCGATCATGGTGGTGCGCTCCACTTCGGGCGCGCCGTTCGCGCTTGGCGTCGCGGCGGTGGACAATCATGAGGAGCTGGTGATTCGACCCGCCTCGCCACTGGTGATGGCGAGCGGGCTTTATGCGGGGATGACCTTGCCCGACAATGGGCAACCCATGCTGCTGCTCGACGCGGGCGGCCTGGCGCAGGCAGCGGGCCTGGCGCAAGGCGGCGAGGCGTGGGAAGCGCCGGCCGCGCAGGAGCCCGAACAGGCGGGCGTCGACATGGTAGCAGCGCTGCGGTTTCAGGAACTGACGGGGGAGCGGCGCCTGCTGGCTCTGTCGCTGATCGAGCGTGTTGAGGATCTGGACGCTCATTTGTTCGGTCGTTCCGGCGACCGTGCCTATGTGCGCCTAGACGGACGGTTGGTACCAGTGGCAGGCGAGCCGCGCAGCTTCGAGAGCGGGAAGATCGCCGCGCTGCGACTGCGCGATGGCGTGCGCGAGATGTGCTACCCGGTCGCGCAGGTGTGCGACATCGTTCAGATGCCTGCCGTGCCCGATCTGGTGGCGATGCAGGGCCTGTTGAGCGGCGTTGCGGTGATCGATGGCGAACATCTGGAAGTCGTCAGCCCCTTTGCCCTGTTCGCCGCGCTGCCCGACGAACCGATCGCGGAGCGCGCGCGCGGACGCTGTGTCCTTGCCGATGGCGACGATGGCTGGACGCGCGAGATATTGGCACCCCTGCTGCGGCAGGCGGGGCAGGAGGTTTTGCTCGGCCTGCCCGAAGACGGCGTCGTCGATCCGGCCGATATTCTTTTCTGTTCAGGCACCGATGGCGATTTCGCCGCTGCCCTGGTCGGATGCCGGGTCGTTCGGCTGCGCGTCTCGGCCCGCCCGGTGGGGCCGGACGACGGCAGCATCTATCGATACGATCAGGACGCGCTGATGGCGGTTCTGGGCGGTGCGCGGAGGATCAGTCGATGAGCCAGCTTTATCTGTTCGCAACGCTGGCGAGCACGCGGATCGCCGTGCGGTCGCAAGAGGTCGAAGCTGTAGTGAAGCTTGCCGACATATCGCCGGTGCCCGGTATGGGCGCGCATATTGCGGGACTGTCGGCGCTGCGCAGCCGGGTTCTGACGATTGTGGATGCTGCCGCGCTGATCGACGGCCAGGCGACGCCTGCCGATCGGCGCAGCCTTGCCATCATCTGCAATGTCGCGGGCCACAGTTACGGTATGATGGTCGATGCGATCTCGGACATTTGTCCGGTCGCGGAGGGGGAACTGCCGCTTCGCGGGCGAATCGGTGCGGCGTGGGCGCCCTATGCCGACGGCATCGTCGATTACCAGGGCGAACCCCATCTATTAGTTACGCTGGCGCGCTTCATAGAGGGTGCCGCCGTGCCGCACGCGGCATGATCCTAACCGGCGCGTTCATCATTTCGTTGCCTTTGACCTTTAGGGTCGGGCGCGCAGAAAGCAGAATATCAAGGGACGCATCATGAAAAACTGCCTGATCGTGGATGATTCCAAGGTGATCCGAAAGGTCGCCCGGCATATATTGGAATCGCTGGATTTCTCGGTCAGCGAGGCGGTGGACGGTCGGGATGCGCTGACCCAGTGCGAAGCGTCCCCCCCCGATGTCGTCCTTCTCGACTGGAACATGCCGGTGATGAGCGGGATGGATTTTCTTCAGGCGCTTACGCGATCGGACGTGAAGAGCAGGCCCAAGATTATCTTTTGCACCACCGAAAACGGCATCGGCCATATCAAGGCTGCGGTGGACGCTGGCGCCGACGAATATGTGATGAAGCCGTTCGACCGCGAAACGCTGGAAAGCAAGCTGGCGATCGTGGGCGTCATATAATCCGTTTGCCCAAGGGCTGATCACAAAATTCAGGTCGCGCCATGAACGCTGTTCCCGCTTCCCACTCTTCGCCGCCTGCGCCTCAGCCGATCCGCGTGCTGATCGTCGATGATTCGGTAGTGGTGCGTACCGTGATCGAGCGAATATTGAACCAGCATCCGCGCTTTGGGGCGGTGCATAAGACAGGGAGCGCGGAGCAGGCGCTGTCCTATCTGGACGGCGCAGGCGTCGACCTCATCCTGCTTGACATCGAACTGCCGGGCCAAAGCGGACTGGCGGCGCTGCCGTCGATCCTGCGGTCGAGCCCGCAGGCCAAGGTCGTCATATTGTCCGGCAATATCGAAGCCGGCAGCGGACCTGCGATCGAAGCGCTGGCCCTTGGCGCGAGCGACATCATGTCCAAGCCCAATAGCGGAAGCTTCGGGGCGCGGTTTCCCGATGCGCTGATCGATCGGCTCGTGCGCCTGTTCGGCGGATCGGAAGAAGAGGCGGCGCCGATTTCTCCGCCGCCCAGGCCCCAGTCCGCGATCGCCAGGCAGCCACTGGCCTGTCTTGGCATCGGCGCGTCGACGGGGGGCATCCATGCACTTGGGCAGTTGTTCGCGGGGCTGCGCGCGCCTCTGGGCGTGCCCGTGCTGGTGACGCAGCATCTGCCCGCCAGCTTCACCGTCTATTTCGCGCAGCAGCTTGGGCGGATGACCAGTCTGCCCGTGCGCGTGGCGCAGACCGGCGACGCGCTGCGCCCCGACATCGTCTATGTCGCGCCCGGCGATGCCAGCCTGGTGTGCCGTCCTGGCCTGCATGGCCGCAATTCGATCACGCTCGACCCTGCGCGTACGGCGGCGGGCAATCTGCCGGGGGTCGATCCGATGTTTACCAGCATGGCGCGGACGTTCGGTGCGGGCGCGGCGGGGATCGTGCTGACCGGCATGGGTCGGGACGGCACGCGCGGCGCGCGGGATATCGTAGCGGCCGGCGGCTGGCTCGTTGCGCAGGATGAAGCGAGCAGCGTCGTCTGGGGCATGCCAGGATCGGTCGCGTCAGCGGGGTTGAGCAGCGCGCTCCTGCCGCCCCGCGCGATTATGGATTTCGTTGCAATGCGGGGCAGGGGCGGCATTTGACAGGATTGTCATCGAACCAATCGGCCCTGTCTGGCGCGGCACGCATCCTGACCGCCCTGCTCGAAGCGCGGACGGGTCAGATATTGGCTGAAAGCCGCGCCTGGCGGATGGACACCGTTCTCCGCCCTCTTCTGCGTAAATATGGCTTCGCCGACATCGACCGGCTGGCGGCGGCGATCGTCGCGGGGCGCAACGAAGGGCTGGAGGATGATGTCGTCCATGCGCTGCTCAACAATGAAAGCAGCTTCTTTCGCGATCCCAAGGTGTTCGACCTCATCGCCCGCCAGATATTGCCGCATATTCGCGCGACGCGGGACGATCGCACGCTGCGCATCTGGAGCGCTGGCTGCTCGACGGGGCAGGAAGCTTATTCACTCGCCATCATGCTGCGCAACGCGGCTGCGGACTGGCAAGGCTGGCAGATAGAGATACTCGCCACCGACATATCCGCCACCGCGATCGCACAGGCGCGCGCCGGGCTGTTCCCGCAGATGGACGTGCAGCGCGGCCTTGGCGTCGGCGACCTCATCAAATGGTTCGAGCCGGCTGGCGAGGATTGGTGCGCCCATGCCGAGTTGCGCCGCATGATAGATTTCCGTGCGGACAATCTGTTCGAATGCAGCGCGCCTGCGGGCACTTACGACCTGCTGCTTTGCCGCAACGTCCTCCTCTACTTCACCCCGGCGCGGCGGCAGGCGGTGCTGGCCATGCTGGCGCGCCACAGCCATGCCGGGTCGGTGCTGCTGTTGGGCGCAGGGGAAACGGTGATCGGCCAAGGCGACGATTTCGTGGCGCATCCTGATTATCGGGGCGGCTATGCCCGAAGAGTGGCGGTGCCGCAGGATGGCCTGTCGCTGCGACGCGCTTGATCGCGGACCTTTGCTGGGCCATGATCAGGCCAGAGATTTTCAGGGGAAGGGCTGCCATCAGCGTGACGTGCCGGGCGCGATGAAAGATATGGTGATGATCGAGACGCCGTCGCCCAATTTCGATGCGCGCAGCTTGCCCATTTCCATGCTGGTGCTGCATTATACCGGCATGCCCGATGCGGCGAGCGCGATAAACTGGCTCGCCAATCCCGATTCGAAAGTGTCAGCCCATTATGTCGTGACCGAAGACGGTCAGATCATCCGCATGGTCGACGAAGCCCATCGCGCCTGGCATGCGGGGCGGGGCAGCTGGCGGGGCATAGACGACGTCAATTCAGCCAGCATCGGCATAGAGATCGTCAATCCCGGCCACGAATGGGGCTATCGCCCCTTCCCGGAGACGCAGATGGGATCGCTGATCCCGCTGATCCACGACATCGTACAACGCCATCGCATCACCCGCGGCAACATCGTCGGGCATAGCGACGTCGCACCCGCGCGTAAGCAGGACCCTGGCGAGCTTTTTCCCTGGGATCAACTTGCCCGGCTGCGCCTTGCGCTGCCGCGACCGACCAAGAACCTCATGGACCCACACTGGACCGACGGCGGCTTCATGCTCGCGCTTGAGCGCTTCGGTTATGACATTGTCGATACCAATGCGGCGGTGGTTGCATTTCAAAGGCGGTTTCGTCCCGAACGCATCGACGGCGTCATCGACGGCGAATGCCGGGCCATCCTGCTCGCGCTGCTGCTGCCCCGGCCGAGGGGCGACAATTAAGCGGATGACGGGCGCCGATTATGGCTGTAGAGACGCGCCTGCCAGAGGGCTGGGCGGCCGCGGCGTGGCGGGTAACTTCCACGGCGAGGAAAGTCCGGGCTCCACGAAATGACGGTGCCGGTTAATGGCCGGCTGGAGTGATCCAAGGGACAGTGCAACAGAGAGCAGGTCGC
>JBEVMZ010000139.1:0-12825 GCA_040508335.1 Sphingobium sp. | reverse complement strand
GCGTCAGCGTCACGGCTTCGACGAGCGGATCGTCCGCCGGCATCGCCAGCGTCTTTTCGCCCTTGTTCCAGAATGCCTCGACGAAATTATAGCAGTTGCGCGCGAACAGGTTCGAGGCGTCGACGGCCATGCGTGACGCGCCGTCGACCAGACCGATGATCTTCACGCCATGGCGCTCGACCGTCTCGCCGGCGACCGCGCCTTCCACATTGCCGCCATTCTCCGCCGCCAGATCGACGATGATGCTGCCCGGCTTCATCGATGCCACCTGCGCGTCGCTGACGAGGCGGGGCGCCGGGCGGCCTGGGATCAGCGCCGTAGTGACGACGATATCCTGACCCGCAATATGGCCTGAGACGAGTTCGGCCTGACGCTGGCGATAGCCTTCGCTCATTTCACCGGCATAGCCGCCGGCGGCCTTGGTGACCTCGTCCCCGTCCCGGATTTCCTCGAAAACCGGACGCGCGCCGAGCGACATTATCTGTTCGCGCACCTCGGGCCGCACGTCTGTGGCGGACACGACAGCGCCCAGCCGGCGAGCGGTGGCGATCGCCTGAAGACCCGCCACGCCGACGCCCATGACGAACGCCTTGGCCGCCGGGATCGAGCCCGCTGCGGTCGTCATCATCGGCAGGCAGCGGTCGAGCTCCGTTGCGGCGCGCACAATGGCGTGATAGCCTGCAAGGTTCGCCTGCGACGAAAGAATGTCCATCGCCTGCGCGCGCGTCGTGCGCGGCAGCAGTTCGAGCGCCATCGCTTCGATGCCCAGCGCGGCATAGGCGGCCAGCCGCGCAGGATCGGTATAGGGGGCAAGCCCGCCGACGAGCCTCGTGCCTGCGCGGATGCCGGCCAGATCGGCGGGCGCTGGCGGACGGATGGTCAACAGAATGTCCGCCTGTGCAAGGATGGCCGCGTGGTCGACGATCGTCACGCCCTGCGCCGTATAGGCGTCGTCGGCAAAACCGGCGGAAAGGCCGGCACCCGCTTCGAGCAGCACCGGCAGGCCGAGCTTGGCAAAGCGGGCCGCCGCCGCAGGCGACATGGCGACGCGCTGCTCCCCGGCCGCCCTTTCACGCAAGATTCCTATCCTCATCGCATCCATCCCCCTGTCCCGGAGCCGGCAGCACGCCGCCAGGTTCCCCCCTTGGACATATGCCGTTCACATTAGACAACTAAACAGGCCCTTTTATCGGGCCTCGTCGCGAAATAACGCATCAAACAGCGATAATCCAGTCAATAATGTGCGTGTAATTCGCTTGGGTAGTCGGACCGTGCCCACGACGGCAAAATTCGCTATGGCCGCTTTGCGCACGGATCGAGGAGCATGATGAGCGTTCGAAAGCGACATTCCCGCGAAGGACTGGTCAATGCGGCGGTGGAGAAGCTGCGCGATATGATCGTCGCCCAGCCGCCAGAGGCACAGATCGGGTCGTTGCCGGATCTGGCCAAGCAGCTTGGCGTCGGCATCGTCACGGTGCAGCAGGCCGCCCGCGTGCTAGAGCATGAAGGCTTTCTGGAGGTCCGCCGGGGGCCGGGCGGCGGCTATTACGGCACGCGGCCGGGCGCAGAGGGGCTAAGCCGCGCGATTTCAGGCTTTCTCGCGCTTCATCATTCCGCCTATCCCGAGGCGATCGACATCATCACCCTGCTGGATTGCGAACTGATGGCGGCCGCCGCCGCCGCGCACGAAGGCACCGAGGAGTTGAGGCGCAAACTCGCGACGCTGCTGAAGTCGGTCGAGGACCGCAACAGCGCACGCGAGCGCGGCGCTTTCGACCAGAGCATGCTGGACATACTTTATCTGATGGTGGATCGGCCGCTGATGGAGCTGCTCTCGCGCATGGCCGTCCACCATTATGCGGAATATCCCCGTGGCCCGCTTTACGGCGGGGCGGACGGCAAGCAGCGCTGGAAGCAGGAGCGGCGCGGCATCATTTCCGCCATCCTCGACGGCGACCCCGAACGCGCCCGTTTCGAGGCGCAACGGCGCCGGCGCGAGATCATGCGCAAGCTCGACGCCGAGAGCTGAGCCCCGGCGCGCGAGCGGTCAGGCCGCGAGCGACGTCTCGCTGGTGGCCACGACGGGGTCGATGCGGAACAGCCGCGCGGCGTTGAGGCCCAATATGTCGCGGCGGACATGGTCGCTGACCGACAGGCCGTCGAACAGATGCTCGACGATGCGGCGGCTGACCGGAAAGGTGCCCTCCGCATGAGGATAGTCCGATCCCCACATCACGTTGCGCGCGCCCGGCAGGCCGGCCTGCGCCGCGACGATGCAGGCGCGATCATGCTGGAAGCTTGCCCAGACCTGATCGTCGATGATGGCGCTGGGCGCGCGTGACAATTTGGGAAAGACGAAATTGGCGTGCGCCACGGCGACCTCGTCCATCCGCTCTGCCAGGGCCGCGAGCCAGCTCGCGCCGCTTTCGATAACCGCGACCTTTGCCTTGGGATTACGGTCGAGCACGCCACCCGACACCAGATACATGATAGTTTTCTGCGCATCGAGCATTTGGTTGGTGTAGTTGATGATGCCCGCGCCGGGGCCACGTTCCACTACCACGCTTTCCAGACCCGTGCCCGTATGCAGCACGAACACGATGCCCAGTTCGCTGGCCTTGGCGAATATCGGGTCCCAGCGCTCGTCATTATATTTGGGCAGGTGCGGCGGCGTGGACGCCGGCAGCATCGCGGCAGTAAAGCCCTTGCCGGCCAAATAGTTCAGCTCTGCCAGCGTGTTCGAAAAGTCGAGCACGGGCAGCATCCCGCAGCGCACGAAACGATCGGTGTGCCCGCCCAGGAAATCGGCATTCCAGTCATTATAGAGACGAGCCGAAGCGGCCTCTGCCTCCGGGCTGTCGAGACAATAGAGCCACAAACCTAGACTGGGAAAACAAATCTCCGCGTCGACACCCTCCAACTCCATATCCTCAAGCCGCCCGGCGATCTCGCGGACGCCGCGCCGCTGCGAATCGCCCAGCTCCTGCTCGCGATGCTGGCCCACGCGCAAACGGAATATCGCCTTATCCTGCGTGCCGGTGACCAGATATTCGCCTTCCTTGCGCGCATGGATGGCATGGCGCTGAAGGCTGGAGGGCAGGCCTGCAGTGAACAGGTCGGCTGGTTCCATAACGTGGCTGTCGGCGCTGAAGATGAAGGCTTTCATAACGGCGAACCCTGAATCGAGGAGCTACGCCAATACAGATACCCGGTTCGTTCGGTATCTGCAAGCAAATCCATTATTCAGGGTATATTCCCGCCTAAAGAGATGCCTATTCGGTCTCGGATGGCGTCTGGGGATCTTGTTCCTTCTTCGGTGTGGATTGGGTCTGCTGATCCACGACGCCCGCCTGCGCTTCGCGTTCGCCAAGGTCGCGAAGGGCCTCGATATCCTTGTCCACCGGGGGAGTGTCGTTCTTGTCTGTCATGGGACTTCTCCTTCTATGCGGGCCGAACGCGCCGTCCCGATAATTCGTTCATACGCGCCAAGGTAGGTGACTTGGTTGTCGACCAGGATTATCGACGCGCGACACGATAATCGGGAAAGAGGGCAGACATGCAGTTCGAGACCATCCTGTACGAAGTCGCCGACCATGTGGCGACGATCACGCTCAATCGACCGGACCGTCTGAATGCCTATAATAGTCAGATGATGGCGGACATCATCGCCGCGCTGGACCTAAGCGACGCCGACGACGATGTCCGTTGCGTGATCTTTACCGGCGCAGGGCGGGGCTTCTGCGCCGGAGCGGACCTGGAGGCAGGGGCGGCAACCTTCGACTATGCCAAGGGCAGCGTGAAGGGTGGCGCGGTGCGTGCGGACGGGTCGATCGACTGGAGCCATGAGGCGGTACGCGACACCGGCGGCAAGGCGTCGCTGCGCATCTACGAATCGCTCAAGCCTGTCATCGGTGCGATCAACGGGCCTGCGGTCGGCATCGGCATTACCCTGACCCTGCCCATGGACATTCGCATGGTGGCTGAGGGGGCCAAGATCGGCTTCGTCTTCGCGCGGCGCGGAATCGTGCCCGAAGCGGCGTCCAGCTATTTCCTGCCGCGTCTGGTGGGCATCAGCCGCGCAGTCGAATGGGTGGCGACCGGCCGCGTATTTTCCGCGCGGGAAGGCGCGGACGCAGGCCTGTTCCGGTCGGTCCACGCGCCGGAAGACCTGCTGCCCGCCGCCCGTGCGCTCGCCGCCGAAATTGCCGCGTCGGCGCCGGTCTCCGTCGCGCTCGCGCGCAAGATGATGTGGCAGGGTTTGACGATGCAGGTGCCGATGGAGGCGCACCGCGTCGACAGCCGCGGGGTCTATGCCCGCGGTGGTAGCGCCGATGCGAAGGAAGGCGTGATGAGCTTCCTTGAAAAGCGCGAACCCGATTATACCGACCGCGTCTCGACCGGAATGCCCGAATGGTTCCCTTGGTGGAAGCAGGCCGAATGGGAATGATGTCGCGTCAGGCGGTTCGATGAAGGAGAGGACGTCGGCATGGATCGCATAAGTGTTGCCACCAGCGGCCACGTCACGACCGTCACGCTGAACCGGCCGGCGGTGATGAATGCCCTCGACCCGCAGATGCACTGGGAGCTGGAAGCGGCCTTCGACGCCTATGCCGCCGATCCCGATCAGCGCGTCTGCGTCGTCACCGGCGCCGGTGACCGCGCCTTCTGCGCCGGCTCTGACCTCAAGGTCGCCCATGCTGGCGGTCATGACGGCGCGGGCTATCCGCCGCACGGTTATGCCGGCATCGTCGAGCGCTTCGACCTTACGAAGCCGGTAATCGCCGCCGTCAACGGGCTCGCGCTGGGCGGCGGGTTCGAACTGGCACTGGCCTGCGACATCATCCTGGCAGCAGAGGGGGCGAGTTTCGGTCTGCCCGAACCGCGCGTCGGCGCAGTGGCGCTTGGCGGGGGTATACACAGGCTCGCCCGGCAGATCGGCCAGAAGCAGGCGATGGGGATGCTTCTGACCGGGCGGCCGGTCGGCGCGGCCGAGGGTTTGGCGCTGGGCTTCGTCAACGCGGTAGCAGGACCGGGCGGGCTGGACGCGCTTGTCGATACATGGGCGGCGGACATGCTGGCCGGCGCGCCGCTCTCGCTCCAGGCGACCAAGGAGGCGATGATGCTGGGGTTGGAGGAGCCGGGCGTCGCGGCCGCCATGCAGGCGCAGGCAGGTTATCGTGCTTGGGCAAAATGGCGGGAAAGCGCCGACGCACGGGAAGGGGTGGTGGCCTTCGTCGAAAAGCGCGCGCCCGTCTGGACTGGGCGTTGAGCGTGGCGGCGGGCGGCTTTTCCTTTGGCGGCGCGACCGCCTTCGTCACCGGGGGCGCGAGCGGCATCGGCCTTGCGATCGCGCGGTCGCTGCTGCGGGAAGGCACGCGCGTGGCCATTGCCGACAACAGCGCCGACTGGCTGGACCAGGCGGTCGCGGATCTCGGAGCGGGTGCGATGGCCGTGCCGCTCGACGTCACCGATCGCGCCGGCTGGGCGGCGGCACGCGCGGCGGTGGAGGCACGGTTCGGCCCGGTCGATATTCTCGTCAACAATGCCGGGATCGGCCCGGACCTCAACCGGCTGGACGAAATGTCCGCTGAGCATTTCGACCGGCTGGTCGCGATCAAGCTGACGGGCAGCTGGAACGGCATATGGGAATTCGTGCCGGGCCTGCGCGCGCGTCGTCGTGGTCATGTCGTCAATACAGCGTCGATGGCCGGGCTGACCGCAATGGCGCGGCTGGGTGCCTATACCGCCGCGAAATTCGCCATCGTCGGGATGAGCGAAGTGCTGCGCGCCGAACTGGAGCCTGACGGCGTGGGCGTATCGGTGCTCTGCCCCGGTCTCATCGCGACACGCCTGGGCGAAACGAGCGCCCGCGCAGGCGTAGCGAGAGCGAGCGACATGACGGGCGGCGACGCCGCCGCGCAGGGCATGGACCCGGCCCGGGTCGGCGACCTTGTCATAGCCGGGATCGCCGCCAATCGGATGCACATCATCACCCATCCCGATCGACGCGATGCGGTGGAAGCCCGTATGCGCTCCGTTCTGGAGGCGTTCGACCCACCGGCCTGACGACCGAAGCCTTCGCTGAGGAATGAAGTTCCGAAGGAGGATGATTGTGGTTCGTGTCGGCGCCGCGAGCGCTAGTGCGATGACGCCTGGCTGCCGCCCGGCTTTGCTGGCCCTGCTGATGGCGGCGATGGTCTTGAGCATCGTCGAGCGTCAGGCGGGCTATTGGCGCGCCCGTGTCGCTCGTGGGAATGACGGTTGGACCTGCCGTGGCCGGGTCGATGACCGACCCTTTGTTTGCGGTTCCCAATGCGATCGAGATCGTCATGGCGCTCGCCTATGCGTCGGGCGATTGCGGAAGGCGGCACTGGCGGATGATCGGCGCGCGGGCATTTGCCGTTTTCGGCCTTTGCGTCTAGGCCAAGGAACAGGCAGGGCCGCACTGTCGGTCGAAAGACACGGTCGCACGATGATCAGGGGGGAGGATAGAATGGCCGCACTGTCGCCGGCAATGCGCATCACCACGATCGCCCGCCTGTTCCGAACACGCTTCGACCGCCGGGCGCGCGAGATCGGCCTGACGCGCGCGCAATGGCGCACCATTTATTGGGTGAAGCTGCGCCCGGGTGCCACGCAGCACGAGATCGCAACCCTGTTGGAGGTGGGCGACGTCACCGCCGGCCGGTCGATCGACCGGCTGGCGGAGGCAGGCTGGGTCGAACGGCGGTCCGATCCCCGCGATCGGCGGGTCTATCGCATCTATCTGACCGAGAATGCAACGCCGGTGCTCAACCGGCTGAGCGCGCTCGGCGACGATGAGGAACGCATCGCTTTTGCCGGTTTCTCGCAGGAGGAGATGGCGCAGCTCGAACCGATGCTGATCCGGATCGCGGACAATCTGAGCGGACAGGAATGCGGCGCGCAATGACTGACAGCTTCGATGGCTTCGGGCCGTCCGTGCTCGCCTTCGAGGGTATCAATAATTTGCGCGATTATGGCCGCTATGCGGTCGAAGGCGACGGCCGCCTGCGTACCGGGTTGCTCTATCGGTCGGCCCAGCACCGCAACGCGCGCATCGCCGCCGGCGCGCAGGCTTTAGCGAAACACTGGACGACGCGACTGTACGCGTGCTGATGACGGTCCAGCCCGCCTTCATCGACAGCTGCTTTGCCGCGATCAATGACCGCTACGGCGATCTTCATGGCTATTTTCGACGCATGCGGATCGAGCCTGCAATGATCGATCGCATGCGCGACCGGCCGGTAATCTGACGACCCTTTCCGTACGCCGTGAAATTTTTACCTCTACCGGGGACTAGCCATCCCGTTGACGTTACGTCACTACTGTCCGGCAACGCCAAAACATATGGTGGACAGGGGCAGGGATGAGGATGGAGATGGGCGACGGCTTTGCAGCCGGGCGCAACCAGAATGGGCAGGCCATGGGGCGCAAGGGTCTGCAGACCCGGCGGCGGCTGATCGACGCGACCGTGGCGCAACTGGAGAATAACCGGCTGCGCGACCTGCGCGTGGCGGACATTGCGCGTGCAGCTGGCACCTCGACTGCGACCTTCTACGTCTATTTTCCCGATGTGGCCGACGCCGCGCTGGCGGCGCTGGAGGAACTGACGCAGAGCACGCCCGAACTGCTCGCGCTGATCGAGGCGGACTGGAGCATCGGCGATCCACAAATCCGGGCGCAGCGCATCGTCGACTGCTATGGTGATCTGTGGGCCGACCATCACGCCCTGTTTCGCGTGCGCAATCTCGCCGCCGACGAAGGCGACGGCCGTTTTCGCGCCTCGCGGGAAAATTCGATCCGGGGCGTGCTCGCCGCAGGCGCGTCGGCGATACGGCGCGCGCAGCAGGCTGGCTGGGCCGCGCCGAAGCTGGACCCTATCGCCACCTTCGGGGTATTGATCGCCATGCTGGAGCGGTTCGCGGCGGTGCAGCATTATTATAGGTACAGCGGGGTCGAACGACGCCACATGACGGTAGCTGCTGCTCATATGATGGCGCACGTCATGGGCCCGCCATAATTTATGTAAATAATCGTTTACATCGGACGCCAGCACCCGCTACCCCTTGCTTCAAGACCGCCGGACCGGCGTGCAGCGCGAGAGTGACGATGACCTTTGACCCCAAGTCCCAGTTTGACCTGACAGGCAGGGTGGCGATCGTCACCGGCGCGGGCGGGCGCGGCAATTCGATCGGCGCGGCTTATGCGAAGGGGCTGGCCATGGCCGGTGCGGCCGTGATGGTCGCCGACATCGACGGCGATGGCGCACGGGCTGTGGCCGGTGAGATTGGGGACGCCGGCGGCCAGGCAAGAGCGGTTCGCGTGGACATTACAGACGAAGCGTCGGTCGCGGCGATGATGGACGCGACGTGCGCCGCGTTCGGCGGGCTCGACATCCTGGTCAACAATGCGGCGCTGATGGTTGAGGCGGTCGGCGTGCCTCTCCACGAGATGCCGATCGCTGATTTCGAACGGCTGATGCGCGTCAACCTCACTGGATCGCTGCTCTGCGCGCGGGCGGCGGTGCCGCTGATGACGGCGCGTGGCGGCGGGCGGATCGTTAATCAGTCCTCGGCCGGCGCCTTTCCCGCCAATACCCCTTACGGCATCTCCAAGATCGCGGTCGTGGGGCTGACCACAACGCTGGCGGTCGAACTGGGGCCGCTAAATATCGGGGTCAACTGCATCGCTCCGGGCATCACCAATTCCGACGCCGGCCGATTGTTGACGCCCGAGGACAGTCCCTTCGTCCAGGCGGTCGCCGCCCGCGCGGCCAAGCGCGGACGCGGCGAGCCGGACGAACTGGTGGGTGCGCTGCTGCTGCTCTGCGCGCCGGCGGGCGACTGGATTTCGGGCCAGACGCTCAATATCGACGGCGGCTTCATTATGCGCAACTGACCCGGCTCAGGCGCCCATCGTCACCACCACTCGCCCCGCCCGTATACCTTGTTTCGCGTCGGCCATGGCGGCGGCGAAATCGTCGAGCGGATAGGTACGCGCGATCGGCGGGTGCAATTTGCCCACGCGATGGATGTCGAAGATCGCGTCGAGGTCTGCCTGCGCGGCCTGCGGTTCGCGCTCGCCGAACTGACGGATGTCGACACCGAGCAGCGCGGCGCCCTTGAGCAGCGCCAGGTTGGTGGCAATTTTGGGGATATGTCCCCCGGCGAAGCCGATGACGAGATGCCGCCCCTTCCAGGCCAGCGAGCGGAAGGCAGACTCGCTGGCGTCGCCGCCGACCGGATCGACCACCAGGTCGACCGGCCTGCCGTCATTTGCGCCCTTCACATCCTCGCGCCAGGTCGGTGAACGCGCATCGACTGCCGCGTCCGCCCCGCCGCGTAGCGCGAGCGCACGCTTCTCCGCGCTTGACGCCGAAGCGATAACCCGTGCGCCCAGTGCCTTGGCGATCTCGACCGCAGCATAGCCTACCGCACCGCCCGCACCGAGCACCAGCACCGTCTCGCCGGGCTGCAACGCGCCGCGCTGCACCAGCGCATAATAAGCGGTGGCGTAGCTGACGCGAAAGATGGAGGCGGTGGCGAAGTCCATGCTGTCAGGGATGGGAATGGCCATCTTTGCCGGGATGGTCGCGGCCTCCCCAAGCGCCGCGCCGAACCCGCTCGCCATCACCCGCTCGCCCACGCGGGCGGGATCGACGTCGCTGCCGACAGCCTCGATGACGCCGGCATATTCGCTGCCCGGTACGAAGGGCAGGGGCGGCTTCACTTGGTACAGACCTTGCGCGATCAGCACGTCGACATAGCTGACGCCGGCGGCATGGGTGCGCAGGCGCACTTGACCGGGGGCGGGCGCGCCGGGATCATGCGGCTTTAGAACGAAGCTTTCCGGGTCGCCGAAGCGCTCTACCAGCACCGCCCTGCTGCTTGTCCGCGCACCCGTCATGTCGCCATCCTCTCCCGTCCCGTGGCCGAGCGATCGCGCAGCGCGTCGCGTCGATATCCCATTTGCATCCCTTGCGCTTTCAGGCAGGAGCCGTCCGGGCACAAGCTGATTCTGCTTGCGCCTGACGGGCGATTATGCGCATGGCAACCCCTGTCATAAACATAGATAACTAGGTGCGACAGCGGCCCGCAGGCCGGTCGGACCGACAGCGGGGAGGGAAGGGCGCGTCGCGCGCTGCGCTGGCGTTCGTCGCCCGCCGTGGCAGATCGTTTTTCCAGTTCGTGTCGAAGGAGCAAGTTACGTGGCTGATGCATATATAGTGGAGGCAGTGCGCACGGCGGGCGGTCGTCGCAACGGTCGTCTGGCGGGCTGGCACCCGGTCGATCTGGGCGCGGCGGTGCTGAACGCCATCATCGACCGCACCGGGCTTGATCCGGCGGCGGTCGAGGATGTGATCGTGGGCTGTGTAACGCAATCGGGCGAGCAGTCGACCCAGCTTGGCCGTAACATGGTGCTCGCGTCGAAGCTTCCCGTGAGCGTGCCGGCGGTGACCATCGACCGTCAGTGCGGCTCCTCGCAGCAGGCGATCCAGTTCGCCGCGCAGGCTGTGATGTCGGGCACGCAGGACATCGTCATCGCGGCGGGTTCCGAAAGCATGACGCGCGTACCGATGGGCACGGCGGCGGCAGCCGGGCCGGGCGTCGGTGCTGTCACCGACTCTATCAAGGCGCGCTTCGGCATCGAAGGCTTCAGTCAGTTTGGCGGCGCCGAAATGATCGCCAAGAAGTGGGGCTTCACGCGCGCAGATCTCGACGCCTTCGGCCTGGAAAGCCAGTTGCGCGCGCAGGCGGCCACGAAATCGGGCGCGTTCGAACGTGAGATCCTGCCGATCCCGATCGTGCTGGCCGACGGCACCAACGACGTGCACACGGTCGACGAGGGTATCCGCTGGGACGCCTCGCCCGAGGGCATGTCCGGCGTCAAGTTGCTGATGGAAGGCGGCGTCATCACTGCGGCCACCTCCAGCCAGATCACCGACGGCGCGTCGGCTGTCCTGATCGTCAGCGAAAAGGCGCTCAAGGAGCATAATCTCAAGCCCATCGCCCGCATCGTCAACCTGACGGTAACCGCTGGTGACCCGGTGGTGATGCTGGAAGAACCCCTGTTCGCGACCGACAAGGCGCTCAAGCGCGCGGGCATTAAGATCGAGGATATCGATCTTTACGAAGTGAACGAGGCGTTCGCGCCGGTGCCGATGGCATGGCTCAAGCATACCGGGGCGGACCACGCTCGGCTCAACGTCAATGGCGGGGCGATCGCACTCGGCCATCCGCTGGGCGCCAGCGGTACGAAGCTGATGGCGACGCTGGTCCACGGATTGCATGCACGCGGCAAGAAATACGGCCTCCAGACGATGTGCGAAGGCGGCGGCGTCGCCAACGTCACCATCGTCGAAGCCATCTGACCCAAGTCTGAACGTAGCGCGGCGGGACGGCTTTTGGCCTTTCCGCCGCGCGACCAACGAGGGCGGACGGACGGACCGTTCGCCAACCAGCGAAAGGATTGCCATGCAAATCACCCCAGGACTGGCCGCCATCGTCACCGGCGGTGCCTCTGGCCTAGGCCGCGCCAGCGCGCAGGCCCTTGCCGACGCGGGCTTCAAGGTTGCCATTTTCGACCTTAACGAGGAAGCCGGCGAGGCGTTCGCCAAGGAAATCGGCGGCGTTTTCTGTAAGGTGAACATCACCGACGAGGACAGCGCTGTCGCCGGCTTCGAAAAGGCCCGCGCCGCTCATGGGCAGGAGCGTGTGCTTGTTCATTGCGCCCAGGTGTCGAAGTCCGGGAAGACCCTGTCCTTTGACAAGAGCACCGGCGGCTACAAGCGCTTTTCGACCGCGGATTATGCTTTCGGTGCTGAAGGCATCCTCGTCGCAAGCTACCGCATGGCCTCGCTCTCCGCGCTGGGCATGGTGGGCGTCGAGCCGCTGAACGAAGACGGCGAACGTGGCGTCATCATTCTGACGAGCTCGGCGGCGTCGCAGGACGGCCAGGTCGGCCAGGTCGCCTATGGTTCGCTCAAGGCCGGCATCAACGGCCTGCTGCTGCCGATGGCCCGCGACCTGATGGACATCGGCATCCGCGTCAATTCGATCGTGCCGGGCATCTTCGCCACCCCGCCGATGTTGGCGGTCAAGGACAAGGCGCCTTCGATTTTCGAAAATCTGAGCGCTTCGGTGCCCTTCCCCAAGCGGCTGGGCAATCCGCCCGAATTCGGCAGCCTGGTGCTCGAAATCGCCCGCAACACCTATCTGAACGCCCAGGCGCTGCGCCTGGACGGCGCCATCCGCATGCCTCCCAAATAAGAGATGGGGCTAAGCTTTGAGGAACGGGCGGCGGCGCAAAACCCGCCGCCCGCTTATCGTCCGATCATCGGGCTAGACGGCTTTATCGCTGACAATGGTCCGATCTTCGTCATGCAGGATGAAGATGGCGGCTATCGGTTCGGCTGCCGGATCATGCCGCATATGTGCAACCAGCTGGGCGTCGCGCATGGCGGCTGGGTCGCGACCTTGTGCGACGTGGCGCTGCCGCTGACCGCGCGCTTTACCGTGCCGGAACTGGCCGAGAATTTCATGCTGACGGTCAATCTGTCGGTAGATTATATGCAGGGTCCCAAGCTGGGAAGCTGGCTCGAATGCAGTGCGCGCGTGCTGAAAAAGACCAAACGCATGGTGTTTGTGGACGGCCTGACGCGCTCCGAAGGGGAGCTGATGGCGCGCGCGAGCGGCGTCTTTCGCACTGGCCCGGATGGCCCCCCGCTTCGTTTCTAAAGCGGGCGCCGATATACGCATTGACATAATCCGGTCAATTCGACACTTTGGCTGCCAATAAGGAAGA
>JBEVMZ010000059.1:0-3927 GCA_040508335.1 Sphingobium sp. | reverse complement strand
CGCCCTGCTGTGGGGCGGATCGACCGACGGCGCGACGCGCATGCTCGCCTGGGTCAGCCCGGCCCGCCGTCCGGTGTTTGACGCGCGTATCGCTTTCCGTCGCAAATCGCCCGACGCAGGCGCCAAGATGCAGATGGCCGAAAGCCTAGGCGCGGCGGACGCGGGCTATATCGCGGACAAGGCGATCTGGCTGCGCGACACGGGCAACTGGGTCGCGGCGCGGCAATATCTCGCCAACCGCCCGACGCTCACCTATCGTCCGGCGAACGTGGAAAAATTCTACGAAGTGCTGCTGGGCCAGGCGCGCGCCGCCGCGAACGACAGCCAGTGGAGCTTCGCCTATGGCATCGCGAGCAAGATCGACGACGCCTATGCGCCCGGTATCGACGTGCGGGAGCGCCCGATCGGCGAGCGCGACGACTATACCAGTCTCGCCTGGCTTGCCGGGACAACCGCCTTCTACAATCTCAACCGGCCCGCCGACGCACTGCCGATGTTCCGGCGCTACGCCAATGGCGCGAAATCGCCCCAGACGCAGTCGAAAGGCTATTATTGGACCGCCCGCGCCGCGCTGGCCGCAGGCGATCAGGCGACGGCGAACAGCTATTTCGCGCAGGCGGGCGTTTTCCCCGACCAGTTTTACGGCCAGCTCGCGCTGGAACGTCTCGGCCGGCCGGTGCCTGCGCCCGTAAACGTCGATCGCGCCGTCGTGCTTTCGGCCGCCGACCGCGCGGCATTTGAACGGCGGTCGGTCGTCCGCGCCGTCCGCGCGCTGGGACAAATGGGCTATTGGGAGGATCAGAGCAAATTCGCCCGCGCCATCGCCAATAATGCAGACACGGACGCCGACCATTATCTCGCCGTCCAGCTTGCCTCCGAAATCGGCCGCCCCGACATGGGCGTGATGGTAGGCCGCAGGGCGGTGTCGAGCGGCCTGACCGGCTATGGCGAGAGCGCCTTTCCCCGCGTGCCCGTGCCGCCATCGGCGCAGAGCAGCTGGACGATGGTCCATGCGATAGCCCGGCAGGAAAGCCAGTTCGACCGGCGGATCGTGAGTTCAGCGGGTGCGCGCGGCCTCATGCAGCTCATGCCCGGCACCGCGCGCGAACAGGCAGGCAAAATGGGACTGGGCACCGGCTCGCTCAACGATCCCAGTTACAATATCATGCTGGGGTCGGGCTATTTCGAACGGATGCTGAGCTATTATGGCGGCAGCTATCCGCTCGCGGTCGCCGCCTATAATGCAGGCCCCGGCAATGTGAACAAATGGGTACGCGCCAATGGCGACCCGCGCCTGCCGGGCGCCGACATATTGCGCTGGATCGAGCAGATCCCGATCTTCGAGACGCGCAACTATGTGCAGCGGGTGCTGGAAAATGCGGTCGTCTACGATGCGATGAACCCGCAGCGCGCGAAGTTCAGGAACACGAACGGCGTCCTGTCCCGCTATCTGGGCAAGCAGGGGCCGGGCTGAACCGGCTTCGCCGCGCGAACCGGAAATTGCACTTGAGGACAGGAGCGGGATAGGGAGGAGCCATGGCCCTTCCCTATCCCAATTACATCTCGCCCGAAGGCTTCGCAAAGTTGCGTGCCGAATATGACCAGTTGCTTGGGACGGAACGCCCACGCATTGTGGAGATCGTCAGCTGGGCGGCAGGCAATGGCGACCGCAGCGAGAATGGCGACTATCTCTACGGCCGCAAGCGGATGCGGGAAATCGACGGGCAGCTCAAACGCCTGTCGCGCAAGATGAAGGAGGCCAAGGTCGTCGACCCACGCCAGCAGCCCGACAAGAGCCGCGTCTATTTCGGCGCGACCGTCACCATCGCCGACGAGGACGACCAGCACCGCACCGTCACCATCATGGGCAATGACGAGACTGACACCGACGCCGGGCGCATCGGCTGGGGCTCCCCCATCGCGCGCGCCTTGCGCGGTGCGGCGGTGGGGGATCTGCGCCGGGTCCAGCTTCCAGCGGGTGAACGGGAATATGAGGTGATGGCGATCAGCTATCCCGACTGACGCCACCTATCCTCAATCGTGCGGACGCAGCGCCTGATTAAGGCTGTCGAGCACCTCGCCGATCGGCTCAGTCACGGTCACGCTGCGTCCCTCGCCAAAGCGGATGCGCGTGCCTTCCGATACCGACGACACGAACGTGACTTGCGCGGCATTGATGGCTGTTTCGGTACGATCGGCGCCGACGAACATCACCAGCATAGCGTCCTCCTTATTTTATGGGAGGACAGCCTATCGCCTATCTTGGCGTCGGGGAAGGGTGATCCTGATCCGGCTGATAGCCAAAGGCCTTGCGCGCCAGTTCCACCACCTGCGGGTCGGCATCCGGAAAGTCCATCGGCACCAGCTTTTCCAGCGTGTCGGCGACATAACTGAGCGCCGCGATTCGTCCCGCCTTGCGATCATTATTGTCGATGACGTGCCAGGGCGCGGCGTCCTTATGGGTGCGCTGAAACATTTTGGCGATGGCTTTTAAATAATCGTCGCGGCGGGCCCGGTTGCGATAGTCGTCCACGCCCGTCTTCCACCGCTTCCACGGCGTGTCGAGCCTCTGTGCGAGTTGCCGGTCCTGCGTTTCCTGCGTGATGTGGACGAACAGCTTGACGATGTTGGTCCCGGCATCGATCTGTTGCCGCTCGAAATCGTTGATTTCCTTGTACGCCCGCTTCCATTCCTTCTTGGAGCAGAAGCCCTCGACCCGCTCGACCAGCACGCGGCCATACCAGCTACGGTCGAAGATCGCGATGTTGCCCCCGGCCGGCAGGCGGGTCCAGAAACGCCAGAGGAAATGGCGATCACGCTCCTCCCGGCTCGGGGCGGCGATCGGCCAGACGGTAAAATAGCGCGGGTCCCATTCGGCCGACATCCGCTTGATAATGCCGCCCTTGCCCGCCGCGTCCCATCCTTCGAGCAGTATGACGCTGCGCCGGCCATGGATGATATGGGCGACCTGAATCTTGGCCAGCCGCTTTTGCAGCGCGGCCATTTCCGCGTCATAATCGCCCTTGAAGGACGCGCCTTTCTCATATTCGGCCAGATCGATGCTCATGCGCGCGTTCCTTCTATCGAAGAAGGGTCAACGCCCATCGCCAGGAAAAGTCAAACCGGCCCGAGACGCGCCGTTCCGCGCGCCTCGCGACCCGGATCAGCCTTTCGGCTGCGGCTCAACTACGCGGATGTGCAGTTCGCGCAGCGCCTTATGCTCGGCAACGTTGGGCGCGCCCATCAGCAGGTCCTCGGCGCGCTGGTTCATCGGGAACAGCGTGACTTCGCGTAGATTCTGCGCGCCGCACAGCAGCATGACGATACGATCGACGCCCGCCGCCATGCCGCCATGAGGCGGCGCGCCATATTGGAAGGCGCGATAGAGGCCGCCGAAGCGATCCTCGACATCCTGCTTCGACAGGCCGACCAGCTCGAACGCCTTGACCATCAGTTCAGGAGACTGGTTGCGGATCGATCCCGACGCGATCTCGAACCCGTTGCAGACCATGTCATATTGATAGGCGTTGATCGACAGCGGGTCCTGATTCTCCAGCGCGTCCATCCCCCCCTGCGGCATCGAGAAGGGGTTGTGCGCAAAATCGACCGATTTGCTGTCCTCGTCATATTCGTAGAAGGGAAAATCGACGATCCAGCAGAGGTCGAACCGATCCTTGTCGATGAGGTCGAGCGTCTCGCCCACGCGAATGCGCGCGAGACCGGCAAGCTTGGCCGCCTGGCCCTCCTTGCCCGCGGCGAAGAACACGCCGTCATTGGGGCCAAGGCCGAGCGCGGCGATCAGCTTCGCGGTCGCTTCCTCGCCATGGTTCTTGGCGATCGGCCCGCCGGGCACCCCATCCTTGATGTTGATATAGCCAAGGCCCGAATAGCCCTCGGCCCGCGCCCAGACGTTCATTTCGTCGAAGA
>JBEVMZ010000051.1:0-4148 GCA_040508335.1 Sphingobium sp. | reverse complement strand
AGGAAGCCGGCGTGCCGCCCTATGTCGTCTTCCACGATTCGACGCTGCGCGAGATGGCCGAGCAACGCCCTGCTTCGCTGCGCGAACTCGGCACGATCAGCGGCGTCGGCCAGCGCAAGCTCGACGCCTATGGCGACGCTTTCCTCGCAGCGATCCGGCCCTATCTCTAGTCCGATCGCGCCCCCGCTCTTGAAACCGGGTCCGTCAGCGCGCATGGCTCCATGACAATGAGGAAGACCGCAATATCGCGCATTGCATCAGCGCTTTTCATCGCAATTGCAGGGACAAGCGTTCTCTCGCCGCCTCCCCTGCGCGCGCAGGACGCGACCAACAGGAGTAACCACCCGATGTTCCGCCAGCTTACCGACACCGTCCTCGTCTCTCCCCAGATCAGTGTCGAGGACGTCGCGCGCGCCAAGGAGCTGGGCGTCACCATGATCGTCAACAACCGTCCCGACGATGAAGAGCCTGGCCAGGTAAATGGCGCTGAGATCGAGGAAGCGGCCAAGGCGGCAGGCATCGGCTACGCGGCGGTCCCGGTCGCCCATGGCGGGTTCGCGCCCTGGCAGCTCGACGGGATGGCCAAGGCGACAGAAGACGCAGCCGGCGGCAAGCTGCTCGCTTATTGCCGCTCTGGCACGCGCAGCACGCTGCTCTGGTCGCTTGCCCGCGCCCGTGCCGGCGACAATGCCGATGTCCTCGCCGCACAGGCGCAGGCGGCGGGCTATGATCTGACCCCGGTGCGCCAGATCATGGACGCATTGGCGCCGCGCTGACCCTTGGCCGAACCCCGACAGCAATATGATGCCATCATAATCGGGGCCGGCGGCGCCGGGCTGATGTGCGCGGCCATTGCCGGGCAGAGGGGTCGGCGGGTGGTGGTCGTCGACCATGCGCCCAATCCGGGCGCCAAGATTCTGATATCGGGCGGCGGCCGCTGCAACTTCACCAATATCCATACCGCGCCCGACCGCTATCTCAGCGCCAACCCGCATTTCGCCAAGTCAGCGCTCCGTCGCTACACCGCCGCCGACTTTATCGCGCTCGTCGATCGCCATGGCATCGCCTGGCATGAAAAGACGCTGGGGCAGCTTTTCTGCGATGGGTCGGCACGGCAGATCGTCGACATGCTGCTGGGCGAATGCGCGGCGGGCGATGTCACTATCCGGCTGGGCCAGTCTATCACCGACGTCGATCATGGCGACGAGCTTTTCCGCGTGACGCATGGCGATACCGTCCTTGCAGCCCCGGCGCTCGTCATCGCGAGCGGTGGCCCCTCCATCCCGAAGATCGGCGCGACCGGCTTTGCCTATGATCTTGCGCGCCGCTTCGGCCTCAAGGTGGTGGAACCGCGCCCCGCACTGGTGCCGTTGACGCTGGGCGGCGACGACCTGCTCTTTCGTGCCCTCTCGGGCGTATCGGCGCCGGTGGTCGCCCGGCACGGCAGGACCGAATTTCGCGAAGCCGCGCTTTTTACCCATCGCGGCCTTTCCGGCCCGGCGATCCTGCAAATCTCGTCTTATTGGCGACCCGGCCAAACTATCGCGCTCGACCTGCTGCCCGATCAGAATGCTCACTGGCTGATCGCCGCGAAACGCGCGCGGCCCCGATCGTCGCCTGCCGCCGCCATCGCCGTTCATCTGCCCCAGCGTCTTGCCGATGCGCTGGCAGAGCGCCTGGGCCTGGCCGGGGAGCTTGGCGCGATGACCGACCGCAAGCTCGCCGACGCGCAGCACCGGCTGGCGCACTGGGTCTTCACCCCCAATGGCAGCGAGGGCTTCGCCAAGGCGGAGGTCACGGTCGGCGGTGTGTCGACCGCCGATCTCTCGTCGCAGACCATGGCGGCGCGCAAGGTGCTGGGCCTCTACGTCATCGGCGAGTCGGTCGACGTCACCGGATGGCTTGGCGGCTATAATTTCCAGTGGGCCTGGGCCAGCGGATATGCAGCGGGCCTTGCTGTCTAGGCCGGGCCGGACAGGAGGGGATGCAGCCGCCCCTCGGCCCGCCGGCGGCGCCACCAGGCCAGGATTGCCTCGCCGGCCGGACGCTCGACCAGCCGGTTGATCGCCGTGCCCAGCGCAAGGGCGACTGCGAAGGCCGCGGCAAAGCCGATCCACGGGCTGTAGCCGGCATCCGCCACGCGCAGCATGACGACGAAGCCGACATTCTGGTGGATAAGGTAGAAGCTGTAGCTGATCCCGCCGAGCCACAAGAGCGGCCGCACCGCGATCCAGCGCAGATAGCCACCGATCACGCCTGCAAAGATCGCCAACAGCGCGCAGCCGATGAGCAAGATATCCCAGGTCTCCCCAATCGCGATCGACAGCAGGGCGAGCGCCGCATAGGGCGCCTGCTGCCGCCAGCTTCGCTGGCCGGCCCATACGCGATAGCTCAGCATCCCGATCACGAAGAATGGCACATAGCGTAGCGCGAAAAGCATGATGATGCGCTCGGGCATGTCGGGCCATAGCTGAAACAGTCCGCGCAGCGCCAGCCAACCGACCAGGGCCGGCTCCAGCCGTTTGAGCCCTGCCCATTTCCAGAGCATGATCATGCAGAAGTAAAAGGCGAGTTCGACCGACAGGGTCCAATAGGCCCCGTCCACCGCCGGCAGGAAGGCGAACTCTTCCAGCATCGTAAAATTGGCTAGGATCGCGCCCGGCCCGATCAGCAGCTCCGTGGCATGGGCGGCATATTCGACCGAGAGCGTCAGCAGCATCGCAACGAGATAAGCGGGATAGAGTCGCGCGAAGCGATTGACGACGAAATCCGCGACCGACCGGATGCGCTCCAGCGTGAAGAAGATCGCGAAGCCGGAAATCGCAAAAAACAGCAGCACCCGGTAATTGCCGCCCGGAAAGCTGAAGGGCACATGGCTCGCTTGCGGAAACAACTCGTGAAAGCGCGTCGAATAATGGAAGATGAGCACGCACAGCGCCCCGATGCCGCGCAGCGCGTCAATCTCGACGAGTCGACCACGAGAAGGAGCAGACGCCATGTCCTGCTGTTAGCAACAAAGCAGAAATAAACCAGTGAGTATCGTAGTTAACCAGCCGCCAGCACGATGGCGGCTGTCTGTTCAGCCGCCTTGCTTGCCCAACACCGCCGCTATCGCCACCGTCACGTCATCCATGTCCGCCATGCCATCGACCCGGCTGACGATCCCCCGCGCCTCATAGATCGGCAGGATAGGCGCGGTTTTCGCACGATACTCTGCCATACGCGTGCGCACCGTCTCCTCATTGTCGTCGGGACGGCGCCTGAATTCATGGGCGCCGCATTTGTCGCATGTGTCTTCCACGCGCGGGCGCTTGAAGACATCATGATACCCCTCGCCACACTGCGCGCAGGTGAAGCGGCCGGTGATGCGCTCCACCAGCGCATCCTCGTCGACACCCAGTTCGATCACATGGTCAAGGGAGCGACCACGGTCGGCGAGGATCGCGTCGAGCGAATGTGCCTGGGCATCGGTGCGCGGATAACCGTCGAAGATAACCCCGGTTTCCGGCGACAGCGCGTCCAGCGCCTCGCCGATGATTCCGGAAACGACTTCATCGGGAACGAGCGCGCCCGCTTCCATCAACGCCTTGGCCTGAAGCCCTACGGGCGTTCCGGCCTTGACCGCGGCGCGCAGCATGTCGCCGGTAGACAGTTGCACCATGCCCCGATCCTCGACGAGACGGGTCGCCTGCGTCCCCTTGCCGGCGCCCGGAGGGCCAAGCAGAATGATGTTCATCGCGCGCATACTCCCCTGATGTTCACGCTCTTCTTTGACGCGGTGGCGCCTCAGCGCATGCGGCCCTTGAGCTTCGCCTTCTTGATGAGGTCGCCATATTGGTGCGCCAGAAGATGGCTCTGGATCTGCGTCACCGTATCGACCGTGACGTTTACGACGATCAGCAGGCTGGTCCCGCCGAGATAGAAAGGAATACCTGCGCGCGCGATCGCAAATTCCGGCACGAGGCAGATGAACGCCAGATAGGCGGCACCGATGACCGTGATGCGCGTCAGCACGTAATCGAGATAATTTTCGGTGTTCTTGCCCGGACGGATACCGGGAATGAAACCGCCATTGCGCTTCAGATTCTCCGCCGTCTCCTCGGGATTGAACACGACGGCGGTATAGAAGAAGCAGAAGAAGACGATGC
>JBEVMZ010000005.1:0-19249 GCA_040508335.1 Sphingobium sp. | reverse complement strand
TGGCACTGGGCGGCCTGTTGGACGCCCGGCGCGCGCGCGGCGGCGTGATTGCTGGGATCGCCATCGCGGCATGGTTCCAGATTTCGAGCGAAGGTCTGCCCTATGCCGCGCTGATCGGCGGCGTGCTGGCCCTGCACCAATGGACGGATCGGCAGGAGGCTTCGCGCTTCATCGCCTATGCCCTGACGCTGGGCATCGCCGCGCCGTCTATGCTCCTGCTGCTGCGGGGCGTGAGCGCCTTTGCGGCGACGCAGTGCGACGCGCTGTCGGCCGTATATGCCTGGCCGCTGGTCGCGCTGGCGATAGCGACGGCGATCGCGGCGACGCTGCTGGGCTTCGCAACGCCCATGCGCCGGATCGGCATAGCGGCGATCGGCGGCGGCGCGGCGGCGCTTCTGTTCTGGAGCGTCGGCGGCCCCTGCCTTTCCGGCGATCCATTTGCCGCGCTCGGCCCTAGCGCCTACCGGCTCTGGTATCTTGGCGTCATGGAAGGGCGGCCAGTCTGGGAGCAGACCCCCGCGCTGATGGGCGTCGTCCTGCTGCCGCCGATCGCCGGACTTGTCGGCGCGCTGGCAGCCGCGCGGGTCGAGACCGCGCGACGCGGCCAATGGCTGATGCTCGCGCTGCTGATCGCGGGCGCCACCCTGGTCGCGGCGACGGTCATGCGGGCATTGTCGGTCGCGCATCTGTTCGCGCTCCCTGCCATCGGCTGGAGCCTGATCGCCCTTTTCAGCCAGCTGCGAGCCAACCGGTCGATCGCGGCGCGGGTGATCGCGCCGGTCGCGCTGCTCAGCCTGACACCAATCGGTCTCAGCACACTCTGGATCGCGGCGACGCCAGCGACGCCAGCGCGCGGGCCGGCGAGCGCGACCTGTCGTGGCCCGGTGCTCGGCCAGGCGCTGGGGGGTCTTCCACCCTCGCTGCTGTTCACGCCGCTCGACCTTGGACCCGATATCCTGCTGCGCACGCAGCACAGCGTCGTCGGCACCGCGCACCATCGCAATGCGGTAGGGATTACGGCGGTGATCGAGGGCTTTGTCGCACCCCCGACTCAGGCACGCATGATACTCGCCAAACTTAATGCCGGACGAGGGGCAGCCTATATCGTCACCTGCGCAGGCCTGGCCGAAGATATGCAATATGCGCGGGAAAATCCCGAAGGGCTTGCCGCCATGCTGGCGCGCGGGCGGGTGCCCGACTGGCTGGAGCAGGTGCCCGTCGCCGCGCCGCTGCGCCTCTACAAAGTATGGGGCCTACCCGACCCCGTCACCCGGCGGTAAAAGTCAGCGCAGCGCCATTCATGCAGTAGCGTTTGCCCGTCGGCTTTGGCCCGTCGTCGAAGACATGGCCAAGATGCCCGCCGCAGCGGGCGCAATGCACCTCCGTGCGCGGATAGCCGATGGCGAAGTCGCGCGAGGTGCCGACCGCGCGCGGCAGTGGCGCCCAGAAACTCGGCCAGCCGGTGCCGCTGTCGAATTTGGTGCGGGAGGCGAAGAGCTTCTGCGCGCAACCGGCGCATCCGAACGTGCCGCTGCGCTTTTCCTTGTCGAGCGGGCTGCTAAAGGGCCGCTCGGTCGCATGGCGGCGCAGCACATTATAGGCGAGCGGCGAGAGACGCTTTTTCCATTCCGCGTCGCTGTAACTGACCGGGAAGGAGGCAGCTTCCGCCTCGCCCAACCCCGCGCGCCAAAGCGCGAAGCCGAGGACGCCGGTCGCGCCTGCGCCGAGGAAATATCTGCGGGTCATGGGGCGCGCTACCATGATCAGGCTGACCTGCGCCTGAACAACGGCCGCCGCTCCGCTGCGCCGGATTTCAGTACATGGCGCCGGAACAGCCGCACCCCTATGCGGATGATGAGCGCAACCCACAGCCCCTGCCAGACGATCGCCAGCAGATGCGGCCAGAGCGTCGCGTCCTGCGCCGCCCGCGCGATCATCGCAAAGGGGGAGGAGAAGGGAAAGATGCAGGCGGCGATCTCCGCCGGCGAGTCCATCCGGTCGACGGCATAGGTGGCCAGGAAGAAGACCGCGATCTGCCCCATCGATACCGGCATGTTGAGCGTCTGCACCTCGCGTACCGTCGCCGCCTGCGCGCCGATCCCCAGGAACAGCGAGCCGAGCAGCAGATAGACCATCGCGAAGTAAATGGCGGCAAGTCCGAGGAAAATGGGCCAGCCGACCGCGGGTCGGGGCAAAAGCAGGTCGCCGCCTGCGATTAGCACGACCGAGCCGAACGTCATCGACCCCCAAAAGGCGATGCCGATGAAGCTCATCGCCAGCATCGCCATGAGCTTGCCCAGGAAGACCGCGTCGATGGGCACGGCGGCGGCAAGGATTTCGATGACCTTGTTGGTCTTTTCCTCCACCATGTTGGAAAGCACCATGCCCGCCAGCAGCACGGTCAGGAAGAAGATGACCACCTGCGCCAGACGCGCGACCATGAGCTGCGCCTGCCCCTGCGCGCTGGCATTGTCGGCGACAATGCGGCGCGTCACGGGGACATGGGGCAGCGTGTCCCCGACCGTCGCCAAGCCCGCCATCAGGCTGATGTCCGCTTCCAGCAGGGCGACGTCGCGCTGCTTGCCGGTCAGGACCGGGCGATCGAGCGAGCCGGAGAGCACCGCGACATAGCCGGCATCGCGCCGGGCGAGCAGGACGTGCGGGTCGGCGCCGGCGGCGGCGCGGTACAGCCGGGGCACCTGGTCGGTGCCGATCCGCTTCGCGATCCGTTCCCGCGCCCAGTCCATACGCGCCGCCTGCGCGGCGGGCAGCGTGACCGCGACGGCGGGGCGCAGGCCATCGCTCTTCATCTTGTCGCCCAGCCCCCCAAAGGCGAAGCCGATGAGGATGGGAAACAGCGGACCCAACAGAAAGAAGATGAAGGTGCGCGAAAAGACGATCGCGGCGAAATCGCGGCGGGCGATGACGAAGGCGGCGCGTAGGACGTCGTTCATGCGACCGCCTCCTCGTCGCGTTGTTCCATCGCCCGCGCCGCGGCTTCCCCGGCGATGGCGACGAAAGCGTCGTGCAGGCCGGGCCGCTCGATCGACAGATTTTCGATTCCGGCATCGCTGTCGAGCAGCGCGCGCAGCAAGGGCTCTATGCCTTCGTCGGGCAACGCGAAATGCCAGGCCCCCTCCTGAAGCAGGGCGTCGGGCGGCAGCGCCGCGCGCCACACCCCGTCGGCGGCGCGGGTGCGCAGCCGCACCTGCGCGCGCAGCCGGTCGCGCGCGTCGCTGACCGACCCTTCGAAGCGGATACGTCCACCCGCGACGATGGCGATGCGTTCGCACAGCCGTTCGGCATGCGCGATGACGTGGGTGGAAAACAGCACCGTGACGCCCGCCCGCGCCTGCTCGCGGATCAACGCTTCGAGCTTTTCCTGATTGATCGCGTCCAAACCGGAAAAGGGTTCGTCCAGCACGATCAACCGAGGGTCATGGACGATGGTGCCGAACAATTGGACGGTCTGCGCCATGCCCTTCGACAATTGACGCACCGGCTTGTCGATGGAGGTGCCCATGCCATGCGCCTCCAGCATCGCGCGTGCACGCTCCCGCCCTTCCTTGAGCGGCAAGCCGCGCAGCGCGCCCATGAAGGCGATGGCGTCATAGGCCTTCATGGCCGGGTAAAGCCCGCGTTCTTCGGGCAGATAACCGACCAGCTTCGCTTGGCGCAGCGGATCGGGATCGCCGAGCAACGCGCGCCAGCCCGCATCGGGATCAACTATCCCCAGCAGCGTGCGCAGCAATGTCGTCTTACCCGCGCCGTTGGGACCCAATATGCCGTAGATCGTACCTGCCGGCACCGCGATATCGACGCCATCGACGGCTTTGAAGCCGCCGAACGCCTTGACAAGGCCTCGCCCTTCCACGGCGAGAGGAATGGGAAAAGCCTGGGTGTCGCCGGTCATCCGATCCTGATAGGCCGTCAATGTGGCAGTGCAAACCGAAAAGCTGGAAGATCGCCTCAAGGCGCAGGCGTTACGTCTTGGCTTCGCCGCCTGCGCGATTGCGCCCGCCGCCGCGTCGCCCGCCTCCGCCGTGCGGCTGCGCGCCTGGCTGGACGCCGGCCATCATGGATCGATGCTGTGGATGGAAGAGCGCGCCGATCAGCGCGCCTCGCCGCAGGGGCTTTGGCCGGATGTGCAGAGCGTCGTCATGCTGGGCATGAGCTATGCGCCGCCGCGCGATCCGCTGGCCTTGGCCGAGGTGGCCGACCGGGGGCGCATCTCTGTCTATGCGCAGGGGCGCGACTATCATGACGTAGTGAAGAAGGGGCTCAAGGCGCTGGCCCGCTGGCTGGTTGAGCAACAGGCGGGCGCATTGAAGGTTTTCGTCGATACAGCACCGGTCATGGAAAAGCCGCTTGCCGCCGCGGCGGGCCTTGGCTGGCAGGGCAAGCACAGCAATCTCGTCAGCCGCGCGCATGGCAGCTGGCTGTTCCTGGGCGCGATCTACAGCGAGATCGCGCTGACGCCCGACCTGCCCGAGCGCGACCATTGCGGCAGTTGCAACGCCTGCCAGACCGCCTGCCCGACCGACGCCTTTCCCGCGCCCTATGTCGTCGATGCGCGGCGCTGCGTCTCCTACCTCACGATCGAGCATAAGGGGCCGATTCCGGAGGAATTGCGCGCCGGGATCGGCAACCGCATCTATGGCTGCGACGATTGTCTGGCGGTGTGCCCCTGGAACAAGTTCGCTGACGCCGCCGCCGCGAACAAGGCGTTTATCGGCCGCGCCGAGCTGGCCGCGCCCGAGCTGGGCGATCTGCTGACACTCGACGATGCGAGCTTTCGCGAGATATTTTCCGGCTCGCCGATCAAGCGGATCGGGCGCGGGCGCATGGTGCGCAACGCGGCGGTCGCGGCGGGCAATAGCGGCGACCCGGCGTTGCTCGGCCGGCTGCGACCGCTGTTGCATGACGAGGATCAGGTGGTGGCGGAAGCGGCGCGCTGGGCCATCGCGCGCATCGAAAGCGTCTGAGGGCTTTACTGGACGAAGGTCAGGGAGAGATTTTCCGCATTCTTCGGAATGTCGAGCCGGCTTTCGTTGATCGACGCTTCCTCACCCGGCTTCAGGCTCGATCGGTCGGCCTTGGTCGTCCAGCTGAACACCAGCCGGTTCTGTCGGTCGCGCAGCTGCACCAGCACGGGCGGCACCGACAGCGTCTGTGCGCCGCTGTTGACGATGCGCGCGCCGAACGCGAAATATTCCTCGCCGGTCGGCAACTTGCGCCTTTCTGCCGGTTTCGACAGGTAGAAGAGCAGGTCGGGATCGCCCTCTTCGGGCAGCAAGCCCAGATTGACCGCCCAGTTCGGCGGTCCAAAGGCGTAGAGCGCGCCGCCTATGGCTGCGACCGCCAGAAAGAAAATGGCGGCGGCATAGGTCCACATGCGCGCGGGATTACGGCGGGGGCGTCCTGGTGGCGGAACGACGATTGGCGCATCCGCTTCGGCCCGTGCCGGCGCGCCGGCATAGATATCGTCGATGCGATTGTCGATCGGCGCAGCGGGCGCGACGGCTTCGGCCGCGTCCTGCGCGGGCGGAGCGTCGGCTGCGAGCTCCCCGGTCATATCGTCCGGCGCCGCGGAAGGAGCGGCGTCCGTCGCCGCAACCGTTTCCGTTTCCGTTTCCGTTTCCAACGACGCCTCGGGTGCGAAACTCTGCGGCGTTTCGGCCGGGCGCGGCGGCAGGCTGGCGGGTTCCTGGAACCAGCTATGCTTGCACGCGGCGCAGCGTACCTGTCGGCCATTCATTCCGACGGCGCTATCGGGAACGACGTAGCGCGTCGCGCAATTGGGGCACAACAGGATCATGTCGCTTCATAGGCATGGCATCGAATGAAGGGCAAGCAGGCAACGCGCGGGGTCGCCGTTCGATGCGACGACTTGCGCCGGGCTTTACGGCCGCCCGTCGCCTGTGCCATGGCTGTCCCTCCCGGGGAAGCAAACAGGCGGCGCGCAAGTCCTAAGCCATGTCGGCCATCGTCCAGTTCGAAAATGTCGGCCTGCGCTATGGCCTTGATAGCGAGACGCTCTGCGACGTCAGCTTCTCGCTGCACGGCGGCGGCTTCTATTTCCTCACCGGCGCGTCCGGCGCGGGCAAGACGTCGCTGCTCAAACTGCTCTATCTGGCGCAGCGTCCCAGCCGGGGCGTCATCCGCCTGTTCGGCGAGGATGTGGTGACGCTGCCGCGCGGCCGCCTGCCCGGCTTTCGCCGTCGCATCGGCGTCGTGTTCCAGGATTTCCGGCTGGTGCCGCACCTTACCGCCTATGACAATATCGCCCTGCCGCTGCGCCTTGCCGGCATGGCGGAGGGAGAGATCGACGCGCCGGTCGTCGAAATGCTGCAATGGGTCGGCCTTGGCGATCGGGGCGATGCGCGCCCAGCGACCCTTTCGGGCGGCGAGCAGCAGCGCGTCGCCATCGCCCGCGCCGTCATCGGCCGGCCCGAGATACTGGTGGCCGACGAGCCGACCGGCAATGTCGACGCCGACATGGCGCGCCGCCTGATGACCCTTTTCGAAGCGCTCAACCGCCTGGGCACCACCATCGTCGTCGCCACCCACGATCTGCCGCTGATCGCGCAGGTGCAGGGCGCGCAGATGATGCGGCTCGACAAGGGCCGGCTTGCCGACCCGACCGGCGCGCTGCGTTATCCGCCCCGCGCGCCCGGCGTAACCCCATGAGCCGCCGCGACCGACGAACCGCCGCCGCCGCGCGCGGGCGCCTGTTGCCCGAAGGGCGGCTTGCGGGACCGATGCCGTGGATCATCGCGGTGATGATGTTCCTGACCGTCCTTGCCGCTGCCGCCGGCCTTGGCCTTGGCACCGTCGTCCGGTCGATCGGCGCGGACCTCGCCGGCCGGGCCACGGTGCAGGTGGTGGAGGCCGATGCCCAGACCCGCGCGGCGCTGACGAAGCGTGCCGTCGCAACGTTGCGCAGGATGCCGACGGTCTTGGACGTCGCGCCGGTTGATCCCGAAACGCTGACCGATCAACTCCGCCCCTGGCTGGGGGAGGATGCGGCGAGCGGCGACCTGCCCATCCCGGCGTTGATCGACGTGACGCTGACCCCCGGCGCGCCGGTCGATGCGACGATGGCGCGCCTGCGCACGGTGCTCGACGCCTTGTCCCCCGACATCAGGCTGGAGCCCCACGCCACCTTCCTGGCGCCGCTCGCCCGGCTGCTGTCGGTACTTGGGTGGCTGGCGGGCGGGCTGGTCCTGCTGATGACGCTGGCGACGGCTGCGGTGGTGGTGCTGGCCGCGCGCGGCGCGCATGACGGCCATCGCGGCACGATCGAGGTTCTGCATCTGATGGGCGCGACCGATGTACAGATCGCCAGGCTGTTTCAGCGCCGCATCGCGCTCGACGCCCTGCTCGGTTGCGCGCTGGGCTTTGCGCTCGCGGTCATGATCGTGCTGACGCTTGGCGCGCGGCTGGAGGCGACGGGATCCGAACTTATCGCCGCGATCGCGCTACGCTGGCAGGATTGGGCCTTGCTCAGCGCGCTGCCTTTGAGCGGCGTGGTGCTCGCTGCCATCGCCGCGCGCCGAACGGTGCTGGGCGCGTTGGAGCGCGCGCTGTGATCGTCCGGCTGGGCGCGCTCTGCGTGATGGCCTATATGCTCGGCTTTGCCTGGTTCGCGATTTTCCTGCCCGAACCGCTCGATGAGCGGCGGACCGATGCAATCGTCGTGCTGACCGGCGGCGCGGGGCGCATAGACCGGGGCCTCGCCCTGCTCGAAGCCGGCGCGACGCGGCGCATGCTGATTTCCGGCGTCGACCGGCAGGTCCGTCCCGTCGAACTGGCCGCGCAATATGATGCGCCCGAGCGGCTCTTTGCCTGCTGCATCACGCTCGGTCGTGCCGCGATCGACACCCGCTCCAACGCGATCGAAACCGCGCATTGGCTCGAACGGCGTGACTTTTCGACGGTGCGGCTGATTACCACGGACTGGCACATGCGCCGCGCGGCGCTCGAACTGCGACAAGCACTGCCGCCCGAGGTGACCATCGTCTATGACGCCGTGCCGAGCCGCCCCAGCCTCACCATGCTGGTGCGCGAGTATAATAAATATCTGCTGCGACGCGCTGCGGCGCTGACCGGCATCTGAAAAGGACGCGCCGCCCCATGATCATCGCGCTGCGCTCGATCGCTTTCCATATCGCCTTCTACACCGGCAGCCTTTTCTTCGTTCTGGTCGCGCTGATACCGGGCCTGTCGCCCCGGACCGTGCAGCGGATCGCCAAGGGATGGAGCCGTTTCCACCGCGGCTGCGCGCGCATCCTTCTGGGTCAAAGGGTGCGGGTGGAAGGCGCGCTGCCGCGTACGCCCTGCCTCATCATCCTCAAACATGAATCGATGTTCGAAACGATCGACCTGCTCAGCCTGCTCGACCGGCCGGTGATCGGGGCGAAGCGCGAACTGCTCGACATGCCGCTCTGGGGCAGCGTGGCGCGCCGCTACGGCCTGATCCCGATCGAGCGAACAGCAGGCGCAAGCGCGCTGCGGGCGTTGCGCGCGTCGGCGCGGGATGCGGTCGCGCAGGGGCGGCAGGTTTGCCTGTTCCCCGAAGGCACGCGTGTGCCGCACGGGGAGTCGCCGCCGCTGCAATCGGGCTTTGCCGGCCTTTATGCGTTGCTCGGCCTGCCGGTCGTGCCGATCGCGCTCGACAGCGGGCGCGTGTCGCCGCGCGGAAGCTTTCTCAAGAACCCCGGCGTCATCACCTACAAGGTGGGGGAGATCGTCCCGACCGGGCTCGACCGGCGCGAGGCCGAAGCGCGCGTCCATGCCGCGATCAACGCGCTCAACCCCTGATATTCGGCCCTAGTGCTGCCGACCGAAGTCTGGCTTGGCGTCGTCCTGCCCCTGCTCGATGATCGACCGGCGCACCGCGCGGGTGCGGGTGAAGAGGTTGAACAAGGTCTCGCCATCGTTCCAGCGGATCGCGCGCTGAAGCGCGGAAAGATCCTCCGAAAATCGCTGCAGCATTTCCAGCACCGCATCCTTGTTGGCGAGGAACACGTCGCGCCACATCGTCGGGTCGGATGCCGCGATCCGGGTGAAGTCGCGAAACCCGCCGGCGGAATATTTGATGACTTCCGACTGCGTCACATTTTCCAGATCGCTTGCCGTGCCGACGATGGTGTAGGCGATGAGGTGCGGCAGATGGCTGGTGACGGCCAGCACCAGATCATGATGCGCCGGGTCCATCGTCTCGACGTCCGCGCCCACGCGCCGCCATAGTTCGGACACGCGTTCGACGGCCGCAGGGTCTGCCCCGGCGGGCGGGGTGACGATGCACCAGCGACCCTTAAACAGCGTGGCGAAGCCGGCTTCCGGCCCGCTATTTTCCGTGCCCGCGACGGGATGGGCCGGAACGATGACATGGTCGGGCAAGACGGCGGAAAGCTGGGCGAGCACATCGGCCTTGCAGGAGCCGACATCGCTGACGATCGCTTCGGCGGGCAAATCGGGCGCGATCTCCGCTCCGACCGCGCCCATGGCGCGCACGGGCACGCAGAGGATGACGATGTCCGCGTCGGTGACCGCCGCACCCGCCGTGTCGGTGATGTCGTCGCACAGGTCGATCTGCCTTGCGACGTCCCGCACCTCAGGGTCGGCGTCATGGCCGGTCACGCGCACGGTCGGCATATGCGCGCGGATCGCCCGCGCGAGCGAGGAGCCGATGAGGCCGAGGCCGATGATGGTGACGCGGGCGAAGGGCAGCATCAGCTGTCCTGCGCCATGGCGCGCAGTTTGGCGGCGACGGCACGCATCTGCGTTTCCGATCCGATGGTGATGCGCAGGCCTTGGGCAAGCCCCTGCCCCGGCAGCCAGCGCGTCGCAAAACCTTCGTCCCACAGGCCCTTCATCGCCGCTTCGGCGGTAAGCGGGCCTTCGAACAGAATCAGCAGGAAATTCGCCTTGCTCGGCACCGCGCGCAGGCCATGGTTCGACAGCGCGGCAACCTCTGCGGTCAGCCATTCACGCCACTGCCGGTTATGTATGCGGCTGCGCTCGACCCAGTCGGTGTCCGCGATGGCCGCCGCCGCCGCGGCTTGCCCCATCGTCGTTACATTGAAGGGCGCGCGGATGCGGTGCAGCGCGTCGATGACCTCGGCGCTCGCATAGCCCCAGCCGATACGCTCGGCCGCAAGGCCATGGATTTTGGAAAAGGTGCGCGTGACTAGGACGTTCGCAGCGTTGCGCGCAAGGTCGAGCCCGCCATCATCCTCGTCGGCGTCGAGATATTCGGCATAGGCCTGGTCGAGGACGAAGAGGATATCGGGGCGCAGCCCGGCGTGCAGCCGGGCGATTTCCGCACGACTCGTCATGGTGCCGGTCGGATTGTTCGGGTTGGCCAGAAAGACGACGCGCGTACGCTCGGTCACGCACGCGAGCAGGGCGTCGACATCGGTCGCATAATCGCTGTCGGGCGCAACCACCGGCGTCGCGCCGACCCGCCGCGCAGCGATGTCGTAAACGGAAAAGCCGTAACGGACATAGAGTATCTCGTCGCCCGGCCCGGCATAGGCGCTGGCCGCGATGTGCAGCAGTTCGTCCGACCCGGTGCCGTAGATGATGCGCGCGGGGTCCAGGTCATAAGCCCGCCCGATCGCTTCGCGCAGCAGCGTGGCGCCAGGATCGGGATAGGTGGCAAGGTCGTCGGCCGCTGCCGTCGCCGCAGCCCGCGCCGCCTCTCCGGTGCCGAGCGGATTCTCGTTTGCCGACAGCTTGATCAGGCGGCGGCCATCATCGGCGGCGGACTTGCCGGGGACATAGGGCGAAATGCCCATGATCCAGTCCTTGGGGCGGGGAGCGGTCGTCATGCCCGGCCTTTAGCGCGGGCGGGCGCAAAGGCAAAGCGCCGTGCGCCGCATCATTGCTCCGCGATCGGCTGAATATCCAATATTTCGATGGCGTCCGCCTTGCCGGCGAAATCGACGCATTCGCCGACTTCTGCGCCCGTAAGCGCGCGGGCGAGGGGCGAGGTGAAGCTGATGCGGCCATCATGGGGGTCGGCCTCGTCATGACCGACGATGACAACGTGCTTTTCTGCGCCGTTCAATCGGTAAGCGACGCGCGCGCCGAAGGCGACGACATCACCCGCAGGGACCGGCTGCACCTGCGCGGTGGCAAGCCGTGTGCGCCAGTAGCGCAGCGTGCGCCGCAGCTTTTTGACCGCCTCCTCATCATGGCCGCTGCTATCGACCGCCTCAAGCGCGACCACTTCGTCACGAATCAGCCGCAAACCGCGCGCGGTCACCAGATTGGGACCGGGCGGAATCGGCAGTTCGAATTTGGGCTCCAGATGCTCATCGTCGCTCTCGCGGCGAAAGGCGACGCTCATATCATTCTCCAGGCGCTGCCCGCTTAATCCTCGTCGAACAGTCCCGCCAATTGTTCGACCATCGTGCCGCCCAGTTGTTCCGCATCCATGATCGTGACCGCCCGCCGGTAATAGCGCGTGACGTCATGACCGATGCCGATGGCGACGAGCTGTACCGGCGACTTGTTTTCGATCCACTCGATCACCTGGCGCAGGTGACGCTCCAGATAGGTGCCACTGTTGACCGACAGCGTCGAATCATCGACCGGCGCGCCATCGGAAATGACCATGAGGATGCGACGCTCTTCCTGGCGCGCGATCAGCCGGCTGTGCGCCCACAGCAGCGCCTCGCCGTCGATATTCTCCTTGAGCAGCCCTTCGCGCATCATGAGGCCGAGGTTGCGGCGCGCGCGGCGCCAAGGCTCATCGGCTTTCTTGTAGACGATATGGCGCAGATCGTTGAGGCGACCGGGCATCGGCGGCCGCCCGGCGGCCAGCCATTCCTCGCGTGCCTGGCCGCCCTTCCACGCGCGGGTGGTGAAGCCCAATATCTCGGTCTTGACGCCGCAGCGTTCGAGCGTGCGCGCCATGATGTCGGCGCTGATCGCCGCGATGCTGATCGGCCGTCCGCGCATGGAGCCGCTATTGTCGATCAGGAGCGTCACGACCGTGTCGCGAAATTCGGTGTCGCGTTCGATCTTGTAGGAGAGCGAGCGCGTCGGATCGATGACGATGCGCGCCAGCCGCGCGGCGTCGAGCAGCCCTTCTTCCTGATCGAAATCCCAGGACCGCGACTGCTGCGCCATCAGACGGCGTTGTAGTCGATTGGCAAGCTTCGTCACCGCGCCTTGCAGGCTGACGAGCTGCTGGTCGAGGAAGCCGCGCAGCCGGTTGAGTTCGTCCTCGTCGCACAGGTCCGTCGCGGTGACGACCTCGTCATGCTTTTCGGTGAAGGCGCGATAATCGAAGCCCGGCGGCAGATCGGACATCGGCCGGTTCGGGCGGACGGGCATCATGCCCTCGTCGCCCATATCCTCGGCGGATTCGTCGCTGTCGGCGTCGAACTCGTCGCTATATTCGCTTTCGCCCTCTTCGGTTTCGCCGCCCTGCTCTTCGGCGCGGGCCTGCGCGTCGACATCGCTGTCGCCCGTATCCTCCTCGCCCGAATCGCCTTCGTCCTGCTGCTTTTCCTCCTCCTCGCTTTCCTGTTCGGGTTCGGCGTCTTCGGATTCGGGCGGCGCTTCGGCATCGACCAGCATCAGATGCTCGAGCATGGCGGTCGTCAGCTTCTGGAAGGCGCGCTGATCGTCGATCGCGTCGGCGAGCGCATCGAGATCGGCGCCGGCCTTTTCCTCGATCCATGGCGCGACCATGGCGAGCGCGCTTGCCAGATCGGCAGGCGGCGCCTGGCCAGTCAGCCGTTCGCGGACCTTGAGGCCGAGCGCCGTCGAAAGCGGCACCTCGTCGGCGTTGCGGGCGCGGCGAATGGGGTCGGACTTCAGCCGCTGGGCAAGCGCCATCTCGAGATTGGCGCGGACGCCCGCCATCGCGCGCGCTCCGATCGCCTCGACGCGGGCCTGCTCGACCGCGTCAAAGACCGCACGTGCCACCGCCTCGCCGGGCGCTGCACGCATATGGAGCGTGCCGTCATGATGCCGTAGCCTCAGCGCCTGCGCGTCGGCGAAACCGCGCGCCAGCGCGACCTGATCGGCAGGGAGCGCGCGCGCGGGCGTCGGCACCTTGATCGACTTGCCTGCCATGTGCGGCGTATCGGCGGTGAAGCCGACCTCCGCCTCCACATCGCCCGCGATCGAGCGCGCGGCGCCGGACAGCACCTCCTTGAACAGGTCGAGCGGGGAACGCTCGCTCATGGTTCCAGCAAAGTAGCACGCAGGGCGCTGCGGGCGGCCGGATCGATGCCCAGTTCGGTCTCCAGATAGCCCTCCAGCCCGCCATGGCTTTCATCGAGCGCCGCGTAGAGCGCATCGAGATAGGCGATGTCGGCGGACAGCACAGGGGCGACGATTTCGGCCCGCTCACGATGCGCCTGCGCCAGCCGCCCCTCGCTGCGCGCCAGCCGCCAATCCCAGTCGGCATGCACATTGGTGCGCAGATAATCCTGCGCGATCGTATCACGCGATACGCCCAGCGCTGCCAGGATAAGCGCGGCGCCGACGCCCGTGCGGTCCTTGCCCGCGGCGCAGTTTATGAGGATGGGCACGCGCCCCGCCAGTATCTGCCCGAACATCGCACGATAGGATTCGGCATGTTCCGTCGCGATATCATTGTAGAGCGCGATCATGGCATCGCGCATCGCCTGCGCCGACGCCGATTCGCTGCGGGTGATTTCACCCAGTACGCCGCTCGCGCTGCTATATTCGCGCGCATAATAATCGACATCCTCGCCATGCCAGGTGGTCGGTTCGGCCGCGCGCTCGCTGGGGCGGCGAAAGTCGCAGATCGCCCGGATGCCGAGCGCGCGAAGCTGCTGCGCATCCGCGTGGGTCAGAAGCGACATCGTACCGCAGCGATAGAGCATGCCACGTTTGACATGGCCGCCGTCCGCCGTCGCGCAGCCGCCGAAATCGCGCAGATTGAACGCGCTTGCGATCGGCACACGACAGCTGTCGTCGGACAAGGGCAGGACTTGGGTCATGAACTTTCCTTATGAACTTCGAACAGACGGCCAGTCAGGCCGCCCGGCCCGCCACGCTTTCGGGCAGATCCTTGCCGAAGACGCGCTGATAATATTCGGCGACCAGCGCCCGTTCGGCTTCGTCGCATTTGTTGAGGAAGGAGAGACGGAAGGCAAAGCCCACATCCTTGAAGATGAGCGCATTCTGCGCCCAGCTGATGACCGTGCGCGGGCTCATGACCGTCGAGATGTCGCCATTGACGAAGCCTTGACGCGTCAGTTCGGCGACCTTGATCATGCTCTCGACTTCCTTGCGGCCGCCGGCGTGATCATATTCTCCGGACTTGGCCAGCACCACCTGCGCCTCAGTCGCGGCGGGCAGATAATTGAGCGCAACGACCAGGTTCCAGCGGTCCATCTGTCCCTGGTTAATCTGCTGCGTGCCGTGATAAAGGCCGGTCGTGTCGCCCAGACCCACCGTGTTGGCGGTCGCGAACAGACGGAAAGAAGGGTTGGGGCGGATCACGCGATTCTGGTCGAGCAGCGTCATCTTGCCGTCGGTTTCCAGCACGCGCTGGATCACGAACATCACGTCCGGACGACCCGCGTCATATTCGTCGAACACCAGCGCGACCGGCCGCTGAAGAGCCCAAGGCAACAGGCCTTCGCGGAATTCCGTCACCTGTTGCCCTTCCTTGAGCACGATGGCGTCGCGGCCGACGAGGTCGATGCGGCTGATATGGGCGTCGAGATTGATGCGGATGCACGGCCAGTTGAGGCGGGCGGCGACCTGCTCGATATGGCTCGACTTGCCCGTGCCATGATAGCCCTGCACCATGACGCGGCGATTATAGGCGAAGCCAGCAAGGATCGCGAGCGTGGTGTCCGGGTCGAACACATAGGCGGGGTCGAGGTCAGGCACACGCTCGTCGGCCTGCGAAAAGGCAGGCACTTTCATGTCGACGTCGATGCCGAACACTTCGCGCGCGTCCACGGTGCGGTCGGGCGCGGCGAGCAGCGTTTCGCTGCGAGTGTCGGTCTGAACGTCGGGCTGGTCGGTCATGAACACGTCTTTCTGTTGGTCCGCCATGCCCTAACGTAGCAAAGCGGGAAAAGTCGAGGGGCCATCCCTTTTCCTTTGGCCTGCGCCCGCGGCGCGCGCTTCATCGCGGCCGTTCAGGCAAAGGCGGGCGCCTTGCGCAACCGACCATAGGCTTCGATCACGCCTTGGAGCGCGCTTTCATGGCTGCGGTCTCCGCCATTATGATCTGGGTGATAGCGGCGGAGCAACTGCGTGTAGCGCGTGCGCAGCGCCTTGCGGTCGGCGTCGACCGGCAATCCCATGACGTCGAGCGCGCGGCGATCCTCCGCCGACAATGTCTTACCATCGGCGTGGCGCGCCTGCGCCCGCTCGGCGCGCGCCTTGTGGTCGCGGAATTTGGCGCCGATCGCGTCGAGCGGGTCGTCGAAATCGGCCCAGCGCGGCGGCGGGCTGGCGGCGTTGGTCGAAAAGGCGCGCGTTTCCCGCTCCCAGCCGGAAAAAGGCCGCTGCGCCGCTGCGATCTCGTCCGCGCTCATACCGCTGAAGAAGTTGTAGCCCTGGTTGAAGGCGCGCACATGGTCGAGGCAGAGCCAGCGCCAGCGCGGCCCTTCCTGACCTGGCCCGCCATCGTCGAGCGGAGGCGCGCGAAACTCGCCGGCCTCTTCGCAACCTTCGACGGCGCAAGGTCTGCCGGTTTCCACGCGGCCATGGAAACGGTTGAAACGACGGTTGGAAAAAGGATCGCTGGCCAAGGGTCCGTGGGGTGCAAAGAGGGACAAAGCGGCTATATAGGGGCAATGGACAGCGACGTTAAAGGGCCAGTGGCCACCGAAATCGAAGCGCGGCTGCGCGCCGCCCTGAACCCGGAGCGTCTCGCCGTTATCGACGACAGCGAAAGCCATCGCGGCCATGCCGGGCATGACGGGTCGGGCGAAAGCCATTTCACGGTAGAGATCGTCGCGGCGCAGTTCGCCGGGCAAAGCCGCGTGGCGCGCCAGCGGTCGGTCAATGCCGCGCTTGCCGACCTGTTGCGTGAAAAGGTCCATGCGCTTGCCATCAAGGCGCGCGCGCCCGGCGAAGAGTAACGCCGCCCCCCTGTCAGCGATTTGAAAAGGGCATAGCATGACGCTCGACGACCTCGTCATCCAGACGATCACGCCTACGACCCATGACCTTGGCGATTTCAAGGTGCATCGTTCGCTGCCCGTCAGAGGGCGCACGATGGTCGGGCCGTTCATCTTCTTCGACCAAGCCGGGCCGGCGCGCTTCGGCATCGGCAAAGGGATCGACGTGCGGCCGCACCCGCATATCAACCTCGCGACCGTCACCTATATGTTTGACGGCGCCTTTTACCATCGCGATTCGCTGGGCACAGAGCAGTTGATCGAGGCGGGCGCGGTCAATCTGATGACGGCGGGACGCGGCATCGTTCACTCCGAACGCTCGCCGGAAGGAGAGCGTTCGCGCAAGTCGGCGCTGTTCGCGATCCAGACCTGGCTCGCTCTTCCAGAAGCTGTCGAGGAAGCGGACCCGGCGTTTGAACATGTGCCGCGCGACCGGCTGCCGGTGGTCGAGGACAAGGGCGCGCGGGCACGGATCATCATGGGGACGCTGTGGGGGAAGAGCGCGCCGGTCACCACCTATGCGCAGACGCTCTACGCCGACATCGCGCTTGAAGCGGGCGGCTCCATTCCGATCGATGCGTCCGCCGACGAGCGCGCGCTTTATGTTGCGCAGGGCGACGCGACGCTGGACGGTGCGACGCTCCTTTCCGAGACGCTCTATGTGCTGCGTCCCGGCACCCATGCCGCGCTGAAAAGCGCGAACGGCGCCCGCATCATGCTGTGCGGCGGCGAGGCTTTCACCACGCCACGCCACGTTTGGTGGAACTTCGTGTCGTCGCGCCCCGACCGGCTGATGCAGGCGCGTGAGGATTGGGAGGCGATGCGCTTTCCGCTGATCCCCGGCGACGATCAGGAGTTCATCCCGATCCCGCAGGGGCGGCCCAAGACGGTTAGCTACCCCTAAGGGACGTCAGCGCGACTGGAGCGCGGCCGCACAACTGGCCGGATCGACGTCGTTCCCCGTCGGCGCACGCGCGTCGACATGGGTGACGACCGGCTCTTTCCCGCGCGCGGGCGCATAGAGATAGGCGTCGAGCACGCAGCGGCCATTGGCAAACTGCAATTTGCGCATCGTCGCTTCCCGGATATCAAGCCGGGGCGTGCCGAACATCTGCTGAAGCCGCCGTGCGTCCGATCCGGCGAGCGGACCTGGGCGAGCAAAGGCACTGGCCGGCGGACCGGGCATGGCGGGGAGCTGCCCCACCTGCGGGCCGCCACCGCCCGTACAGGCGCCGAGCGACAGCGCGACGAGCATCAGGATAGAGTGGCGGATCATGGCGTCTTCTTACCCCGGCCGTGCAGCATGTGAACCGCCATAGCCGCGCTCCATATCGGCGCAAGCAGGTTGAGCAGCGGAACGAGGAACAGAAGCGCCGAAACGAGGCCCATCAGCCACCGGCTGCTTTTCGACAGCGGCGGCAGGTCGGGATGGCGCGGTTCGACCATCTCGGCCATGTCCCGCCCCAGCAACACGGCGTTGACTGCGAGGAAAAGCCCGATCGTGCCGATCCCGGTGACGAGCAACACAAGATAAAATGGCAGCGCGAGCAGGTTCCACCCTAACGCGCGCAGCAGCGATCGCGTCGCGATGCCAAGGCTGCGCCCCACGCCGATCGGTCGCGCCCTAGCCGCTGCCTGCGGATAATGCGCCCGCTCGACCGCAACCACGATATCGTCGGCGAACAATCCCATCACCGCCATCGCCACCGCCCGGAACAACAGCCAGCCGGCGGCGATCATGACGAGTGCCGTCGCCGTGGCCTCGGCGAAGCCGCCCCACTGCGCGCCCTGCCCCCAACCGAAATAGAGCCGCGCACCATGGAACAGCCACCAAAGTCCCGCGCCCAGCCCGGCAAAGACGACCAGCGTCAGCAGCAAAGACTTGGCGAGCAGCCGCAGGGCTTCTGGGCGGAAGATCGTGGGAAAGGCGCGCAGCAGGGCGGTCAGGATCATGGCGCCAAACTATCCGCCCGGCGGCCGCCCGCGTCAATCAGCGCCATTGCGCCGCGCGCGGCAGATTTTTATCCGTCGCCGCGTTTCCCACGCCGCAAGATGATTCCATCCGCTTCGAAAAAGCGATAGAGGACGCCTGTTTCCCCCCTATTTTCCAAGGAACCTGCGTGACCGCACTTGCCCCCACGCTCGACGTCGTCGCCATCGGCAATGCCATCGTCGATGTCCTCGCCCCGGCCGACGATGCGCTGCTCGCGCAGCATGCGCTGACCAAGGGCGGCATGCAGCTGATCGACGCGGCTATGGCCGAACTGCTTTATGCCGACATGGCGGCAGGCCGTGAAATCAGCGGCGGGTCGGCGGCGAACACGCTTGCGGGGCTGGCGGCGCTCGGGCGCAGCTGCGCCTTCATCGGGCAGGTCAATGACGATCAGCTCGGCCATGTCTTCGCGCATGATGTACGCGCGACCGGCATTCGCTACGACACGCCGATGGTGTCGGGGGACGTGCCGACGGCGCGCTGCCTTATTCTGGTGACGCCCGACGCCCAGCGCACGATGAACACTTTTCTCGGCGCGTCGCAGTTCCTGCCGGAAGAGGCACTTGACCTCGACCTCATCCGCTCGGCGGCGATCCTCTATCTCGAAGGCTATCTCTGGGACCCCGAGCAGCCGCGCGCCGCGATGCGCGCCGCAATCGACGCAGCGCGACAGGCGGGGCGCAAGGTCGCCTTCACCCTGTCCGACAGCTTCGTCATCGAACGGCATCGGGCCGACTTCCTCGACCTGATCGACCAGGGCCTGATCGACATTCTCTTCGCCAATGACGGCGAAATCCGGTCGCTGACGCAGATCGACGATTTCGATGCTGCCGTCCGGGCATTGGCGGCAAAAGTGCCGCTATTGATCGCGACGCGCGGGCCGCAGGGCGCGGTCGCGGTCGCCGATGGCCTGCGGTACGAAGCGCCCGCCGCGCCGGTCGAGCAGATCGTCGATACGACGGGGGCGGGTGATCTGTTCGCCGCCGGCTTCCTCGCCGGCCATCTCGAAGGACTGGATATCGACAAATGCCTCGCCCTGGGCGCGGCGGCGGCTGCCGAGATCATCTCGCACTGGGGCGCACGGCCGGAAGCCGATCTGAAGGCAGTCAGGGCGCGG